>JAZQSP010000126.1:0-39414 GCA_045630205.1 Faecalimonas sp.
AAAGGAAGTCTCTTGCAATTATATGAAATATATGGTATAATTAAAAGAAAAAGGAGGACAGATTTTATGAAAAAGAAAATCTAGTTTCCCGTGTTGGCAGCCTCTTTGTTGTGTTGTGCCGTGATGACCGTGGTGGACGGAATCTGGCAGCCGGGATACGTCATCAAATCTCTTGTGAAAGTGTCCTTGTTTTTACTGATTCCGTTCCTTTGTTCTCTTTTTAATCGGAAAATTGCCTTTCGTTCCTTGTTTCGGGTAACGAAAAAGGGATTTTGTTTGGCAGTGGGCCTTGGCCTTGCGGTGTTTGGGGTCATTTTGGGCGGATATTTTCTACTGTCCCCTTATTTCGATTTCTCTAAAATCGCCTCGTCCCTCACGGCGTCTACGGGAGTGGACAAGAGCAATTTCCTCTTCGTCGCTCTGTACATATCTTTTGTCAATTCCTTGTTGGAGGAAGTCTTTTTCCGAGGGTTTGTTTTCACCAATCTGAAAACTTCCTGTCATCGTTGGTTTGCCCACGGATTCAGCGCGCTTTTATTTTCGCTGTATCATACGGCCATGATGCTGGGGTGGTTTTCTTTGCCGCTGTTCCTTCTTGTTCTGATCGGTCTTGCGGTGGGCGGCGTGATCTTCAATCTTTTCAATGAAAAAGGAGGAACGATCTTCGTTTCGTGGATCGTGCATATGTTTGCCAATTTTGCCATTAACACAATCGGATTTATAATGTTCGAGATTTTATAATAATAAACAAAAGTGCATTCTGAATTTGGGACTAATTCTCCAGATTAATTCACTAATCTGGAGAATTAACGTATAAACGTCAAAGCACACGTTGAATCATCTATATTTTTTAAATGGAGAATATTCTTTTAATTTTTTATCCTGCTTTTGAAACTGTGCTTTGCCATGTTCCACAGTCAACATTTTATCCACAACATTTGTATGCTCTCGTTCCGGTATCTTTAGTGTCAATTCGCTGTCCGTGCATTTTACTGCTTCCCTGAAAATTATATCCTGATATTCATCCCCATAAAATTCCTTTAAATCATTGCGAGTTTTTTCGTCCTCTATCTTTTTGTAAACGGATTCTTTTGCAATTGCAGAATAGAATTCGTCTTTACTCATAGAGGCAATTAACTTCTGACGTTTTTCTGAATCTTCATCCAGATTTTTGTGCAACACTTCCTTTTGTTTTTGGAGATGGGAAATCGCCTTGTCTCTATCCTGTAATAACGCATATATCTGTTTTACTTCTTTCATCGAATAGACCTCAGCCTCATAAAAGGCTTTGAATAAGTCTTCTCTATAATCGGCAATTCTGTCATACTCGGTTTCTTTTTCAATCTGCTGTATTATATGATAGCATTTTTGAATTGCCGTCGCGTTATAGTGCAGAGAAGTTTTTAGCTGCGCCTCTTTTACATCGTTGCTAATATCCTGATACATGGTTGTGATGAATCGGGAACGAATGCGAAGTAATAAGGTCGTAAATTCTTTTACCTTTTCGTCAAATGTTTTCTTTGCAGCCACCTTTAATTCGCCCATTTTAATCTTGATAGAGCGTAATAATCGATTGTCTTCTTTTATCTGCCTGTTTATCCGTCCTCTTTCTGAAATTCGTCCTTTCTTCTCAATCTGACTTGCTACCGGACCAAGATGGATTGTCGGTATTTGTTCAATGCCTTGTCTTTGATAGGAACGGTGGTCTACACGTTCTTTTATTCCGTCCATTCTCAAATAATTGTTCACGTATTCAGCCCATGCACTGCGCCATTGTTCACATTTGTATGACTCGTTCCAATCAGTTGTCGGAATGGTTTTGCATTTATATTGACGTTTCTTTTTGTCATAGATTTTGTTATCATGTTCATCAAGAACATATACTTTTTTCTGTTTCTGTCCCCAACTTCCATCCTCGTTGATAGGTCTCATGGTTAACATGATGTGTGCGTGAGGATTTCCGTCTAACTTATCGTGAAAACAAATATCTGCACACATGCCTTCGTTTACAAAAGTTTGACTAACAAATCCAATAACAAGTTGTTTTTGTCTGGAGAACGGTAGTTCCTTCGGCAGAGAAATTTCAATATCTCTTGCAAGTTGTGCATTCTTTGCTTTTTCTACTTTTTCAACTGCATTCCACAAAACACCTCTGTTATAGTATTCTGCCGGAGCCTGTGACGGAAGCAGAATCTGTGTGTGTATAATCCCACGTTTTCTTGTATAATCATGAACAACACCGTCATACTCGTTCTCGATTTTTTCACCACTTCGATATGCAACAGCACCGACAGCAGATTTCCCTTTTCCCCGTGAGATAACTTTCACGGATAAATGAAATATCGCCATAGTGTTCACCTCGCCTTCAATATCGTAAATATAATAAGCCTCGCAGAGCGCACATACCACTGCGAAGCTGTGGTATATAAGTGCGCCCTTCGTATGCTCTCAGGGATAAACTGCTAGAGAATGCTGCCATGATATTTTCTGAGATACTCTTTGACATACGGAGTTTCTAACGCATAAGAAAGAATCTGTTTCACATCATCATTTGTCAGTGTATCAGGTGCCGGGATAAGACTTTCCAGAATTACACCACGTTCAATTAATCGCTTATGTCATAGAAGGTGTTATGACATCTCTCATTAATAGTGCAAGAAAAGCAATTAAAAATCCGGAAGACTACGAGGCTCGCAGTAATATTATGTGGTGTGCAACTCTCGGGCTTAATACGGTAACAGGACTTTCAAAAATGCAGGATTGGGAAGTTCATATGATAGAACATCAACTTGGTGCATATACCGATTGTCCTCACGGACTTGGACTTGCTGTTATTTCAATGCCGTATTACAGATACATATATAAAGACGGTATTGATAAGTTTGTCCGCTTTGCGAAAAATGTTTGGAAAGTAGATACAGACGGCAAGACAAAGGACGAAATCGCTCTTGAGGGTATCGCTTGCCTTGAAAACTTTGTCAAAGAACTTGGAATCCCACTTACACTTCGTGAGCTTGGCACTACTGAAGATATGCTTGAAAAAATTGCAAACTCTGCATACGAGGGTGGCGGATATAAGTATATGACACATAAAGATATTTTAATCAGTCCAAGAGACACAACAGTAGTAATGAAGTATATCTTTAAGAGGATTGCTTCAAAAGAACCGCAATTCGAATCATTATCACCGCACACACTGCGGCACACATTTGCGACAAGGTGCATAGAGAGGGGCATGAACCCCAAAACATTGCAGATTATTCTAGGACATTCTACAATCCAAATTACAATGAATCTCTATTGCCATGTAACAGACGATATGCTCATATCTGAAATGAGCAAGTTTGAAGCAGGAGCAAATAATGACAATCAACAGATTGGTGTCAAAGTGGTGTAATCCATCAATCAAATATCAAAAAATCCTTATTTTTCAAGGAAAATCCCCCTCATTTAACAAAACTTTAACATTTTAGAAACAGAACATAAAAAAATGAAGTGTAATTTAAAGTTTGTCAGTGAGATGCTGAAAATCGCAAACAAGATTTCAATGAACTAAGAAAAGGAGAATGATGAACATGGGCAGAATTAATTTAGTAACGGGCGCAGCCGGAATGTTAGGAAGTCACATTTGCAGACAACTTTTAGAAAAAGGCGAAAAAGTACGTGCACTTGTTTTACCAAACGATAAATCAGTAAAATACCTTCCAGAAGATGTAGAAGTTTGCTACGGAGACCTTACAGATGAAGCTTCTTTAGAAAAATTCTTTACAATTCCAGACGAAGATCACAGCGTAATTATTCACTGTGCAAGTATGGTCACTGTAGATCCGGCTTATAGTGAAAAATTAATGGAGGTGAATGTAACCGGTACAAGAAATATTATTTCAAAATGTCTTGCACATCCAGAATGCTTAAAGATGGTATACGTAAGTAGTACAGGCGCAATTCCGGAACTTCCACATGGCACAAAGATTAAAGAAGTATCTAAATTTGAACCAAATGACCCAACGAAAGTCGTTGGTGCTTATAGTCAATCAAAGGCAAAAGCTTCTCAGATGGTTATGGATTCTGTACACGTCATGGGCTTAAAAGCATGTATCGTTCATCCAAGTGGTATATTAGGGCCTCTTGATTATGCGGTTGGAGAGACAACCCATACTTTAATTGATATTATTAAAGGTGAGATGCCGATTGGTATGCAAGGTTCATTTAACCTTTGTGATGTGCGAGACTTGGCAGCAGGATGTATTGCTGCGATTGATAAAGGTCGCATTGGCGAAGCATACATTCTTGCGAATGAACCTGTTACATTAAAAGAAATGTGTGAAATGCTTCATGAAGAATGTAATTGTCAAAAGATTAAGTTCTACTTACCATTAAACCTTGCTGATAAGATTGCGCAGACATTAGAGAAGAAAGCTGAAAAAACAGGAGAAAAACCGATGATGACAACATTCTCTGTTTACAATCTTGCAAGAAACAATGAGTTTGATTACTCAAAAGCAAAAGAGGAACTTGGTTATACAACACGTCCATATGCAGAGACAATTCATGACGAAGTAGAGTGGTTAAAAGAAGCCGGATTAATTTAAAAAAGGAGAAGAAAAAATGAAAAGATTAGCAGATGTGAATGAAAAGATTGCTGCAAAAGTAGTAGAAGGCTACAAAAAGATTGAAGATGGTGTTGTTACTGGCTACAAGAAAATCGAAGAAGGCGCAGTGGCCGGATTTAACAAAGTAACTGATAAAATTGTGGGAACTGTATTTGCAAAAGAAGGTGAAACCGTAGAGGAAGCGAAAGAAAGACTTTCCGCAAATGTAAAGACAAAAGAAAAAACAGAAGATAAAGGAGACAATGAATAATGAACCAGAATGATAAAGATTTTTTAGTACAGAAGATTCGCACACAATATACAGAAAAAGAGCATACACAGCTGGATGCGTTAAAAGACCTAGATAAAAAAGTAAAGAGACCTGCGAATGTATTCGCGTACATCTTTGGTTCTATCGGAGCCATTATTATGGGAAGCGGTATGAGCCTTGTCATGACAGAGATTGGTTCTATGATTGGCGTAGAAAATGGAATGATTCCGGGAATTGTTGTAGGAGTGCTTGGTCTGATTATGGTAATCGTCAACTATCCAATCTACAAAGGAATTCTTGGTTCTCGTCGTGAAAAGTATGCAGATGAAATTATTGCACTTAGTGATGAACTCATGCAGGAAAACGCATAAAAGTTGTTTTGGGTGGAAAAAATCCACCCATTTTTTTTGAATGATTCAAACAGAAACAAAACTTTAACATTTAGCTACTATGATATATAATAATTTATGACAACTGACGGAGGTAAGACCATGTTTAAAATATTAATAGTAGAAGACGACAGAGAACTGAATCGGACGGTTTGTTCCTTCTTAAATCATAGTGGATATGAAGCAACCGGGTGCCTCAATGCAGACGACGCATTTGATGCAATGTATTCCAATGTGTTTGATTTGATTGTATCCGACATCATGATGCCAGGAACAGATGGCTTTGAGTTCGCACGGGAAGTGCGTGACATGAACAAAGATATTCCGATTCTCTTCATGACTGCACGAGATGACATTGCTTCCAAACAAAAGGGATTTCGTATTGGCGTCGATGATTATATGGTAAAACCAATCGATTTGGATGAACTGTTCTTGCGTATCGGAGCGTTACTTCGTCGCGCAAAAATCGCAGCAAATAGGAAATTGGAAATCGGTCGTTTTGTTATGGATGCAGATGAGCATACGGCATATTTGGATGAAGAAGAAATCCCAATGACAAATCGAGAATTTAGCATTTTATACAAGCTACTGTCTTATCCGAAAAAGACCTTTACAAGAACACAGCTTATGGATGAATTTTGGGATGCGGATACCGAGACTGCACCAAGAGCAGTGGATGTATATATGACAAAGTTGCGAAGCAAATTGGCGAACTGCAAGGATTTTGAAATTGTAACAGTTCATGGTTTGGGTTATAAGGCGGTGATTAGGTGAAAAAGTTTTTGAGAGCTGTCAATCAGTTTCTGATTTTTTTCTTGCTTGTTGCATTTGTGATTACCTGTTGTACGATGTTGTTTGTTAGAACCTTTTCAGCAACATCTCACATTGAATTAACGGCGGAGAATTTGGAACTGGCAGCGAAAGTTACTTTTGCAAATGTAGTTTTATTAAGTTTAATATTTTATCTTATCGATAACGTTCGAAGAAAAGTGACGGTAGAACGTCCGGTCAATCGTATTTTAGAAGCGGCTGAAAAAATCATGAAGGGTGATTTTAGTGTTCGTATTCAAAAACAAAGTAAGTTTGTAATGGATGATAAATTCAACGAAATCATTGAGTGTTTTAACAAATTGGCAGAGGAACTTTCCAGCGTAGAAACATTACGTACCGATTTTATTGCCAATGTATCTCATGAAATGAAAACGCCTCTTGCAGTCATGCAGAACTACGGAACACTTTTGCAGTCGCCGGAACTTAGTGATGCAAAAAGAATGGAATATGCCAAAGGGGTAGCAGATAATGCTAGACGCATGGCAGAGATGATGACAAACATATTAAAACTCAATCGTTTGGAAAACCAGCAGATTTATCCGCAGGTTACGGAATATAATCTCGGTGAACAGATTTGCGAATGCTTGCTACAGTATGAGAATGTATGGGAGAAAGCCGGAATCGAAATTGACACCGATATTGTGGAAGATATAAAGGTTATCGCCGATGCAGAACTTTTGTCTTTGGTATGGAATAATTTATTTTCCAATGCGTTTAAGTTTACAGAAGCTGGTGGAAAAGTTACCGTGAGTCTTGCTGCAACAGAACATCATGCTATTGTGAAAGTATCCGATACCGGATGTGGAATTTCACCAGAGATTGGCACACACATTTTTGAAAAATTTTACCAGGGCGACACTTCTCACTCAGTTCAAGGCAACGGTCTTGGCCTTGCACTGGTAAAACGAGTGATTGATATTATGCACGGAGAAATCGGTGTGGAAAGCACAGTAGGAAAAGGTACTATATTTACTGTGCGAATTCGGAGGAGTTAAGATGAACTGGAATGAAACAGCAATAAATATGATTATAAAAAATACAAAAGAGATTAGGAGCAACAAATATGGAACAGTTTAATTATACGTATTCTGCAAAACAGCAGGAAGAAATTAAAAAAATAAGGGAAAAATATATGGCTCAAGAAGAAGATAAGATGGAGCAACTTCGTCGCCTTGATCAAAGCGTAACACAGAAAAGTACCATGTATTCCATTGTAATTGGTGTAATTGGTGCACTTGTTATGGGTACCGGGATGAGTTGCTGCATGGTATGGCAAGGTGTGTGGTTTATTCCGGGAATTTTTGTTGGTATTATAGGCATTGCGTTGGTTGGTTGTGCTTATCCACTTTATAATCACATTGTCAAAAAAGAGCGAGAAAAGATTGCTCCTGAAATTATCCGACTTACAGATGAACTGATGAAATAATATAATGGGTTTATCAGATGAGAGGTATAGAGAAATGAAGAAGAAATACACAGTAATCATTGCGATTCTGATTGCGCTCGCTATGGCGGTTACAGTTGGAGTTCGCATTAGTAGACAGAATAATAAGAACAATGAGAAAGAGCATTTGGAGAAGGACAACGAGATTGTCATAAATGTTCCGGAAGAGGATGAGAATGAGTCCACCGAGGAACAAGAGGAGGAAGTACAGGCGGAATCTCCGTCAGTAACATTTGACGAAAGTGTAGCGGTAGCGGCTTGGACAACATCGAATCTCAATCTCAGAGAGCAACCGAATGGAAACAGTACGGTTATTACTGTGATTTCCAAGGGAACAGAGATAAAAAAAGGAACAGAAGAAAACGGTTGGGTGCAAGTGAAGGTGGGCGATACGATTGGGTACGTCAGTGCGCAGTATATCAGTAACACGAAACCAGAAGAGAAACCGGTGGAACAAAATGCTACGCAAACACCAAACACATCAAAAGTAGAAGCGATTCCGGGGCAGAAACGCGACCCGAATAACACTGTCGTTGTAATCGATCCGGGTCATCAACTTCGCGGTGACAATAATAAGGAACCAAATGGACCGGGTTCGTCTACTATGAAAGCCAGAGTTACGAGCGGAACGACAGGTGTGGCAACTGGGGTTGCAGAATACATTTTGAATTTGGATATAAGTCTGAAACTCAAGGCGGAATTGGAAAACCGAGGTTACGTGGTTCATATGACTCGTTCCACACATGATGTTAATATCAGCAACAAGGAACGCGCAGAGTATGCGAATTCCGTGAATGCCGATATTGCAGTTCGCATTCATGCAAATGGTGCCGGTCCAAATGTGAGAGGTGCAGAGACGCTCGCGCCTTCTGCAGGCAATCCTTATGTGAGTCATTTGTCAAAGGCAAGTATAAGTCTTAGTCGATGTGTTATCAATGCATATTGTGCAGCTACCGGATTTTCTAATCGAGGAGTAAAAACCAACGACACCATGACAGGTATTAATTGGAGCAGTGTGCCGGTAACCATTATAGAATTAGGTTTCATGAGCAATGCGGAAGAAGACCGTGCGATGCAGGATGCAATCATGCAGAATAACATGGTGCAAGGAATAGCTAACGGAATTGATGCATATTTTGGTATGTAAAAAAATGTAAAATATTTACAAATAATGCTTGACAGAAAGATTACCAAGTGGTAGTCTTTGTTTGTGAGTTAGTCTAAACTAATCAAAATAATAAAAGACTAACAGGAGGAAAAATATAATGAAGACTTTGAAGGATATCAAAGTGGGTGGAACAACTGTGGTTGTAAAGGTACATGGTGACGGACCTGTCAGAAGAAGAATCATGGATATGGGAATTACCAAGGGTGTAGAAATCTATGTGCGCAAGGTGGCTCCACTTGGAGACCCGATGGAGTTGAATCTTCGAGGATATGAGCTGACACTCCGTAAGGCAGATGCCGATATGATTGAAGTAGAATAAATGACATAGATGTTGGAAAGGAAAAGAAGATGAAGAATTATAAAATCGCATTGGCGGGTAATCCAAACTGCGGTAAAACGACGCTTTTTAATTTTTTGACCGGTTCGAACCAGTATGTTGGTAACTGGCCGGGAGTTACAGTTGAGAAAAAGGAAGGTGTTTTAAAAGGATATTCTGATGTTATCATTCAGGATTTGCCGGGTATTTACTCTTTATCTCCATATTCGCCGGAGGAAGTAGTAACTCGTACTTATTTGGTAAATGAGCATCCGGATGCTATTTTGAACATCATAGACGGAACAAATATTGAGCGTAATCTGTATCTGACCACACAGCTCATTGAACTCGGTTATCCGGTAGTAGTTGCCGTAAATATGATTGACTTGGTTCGCAAGAACGGCGATACCATTGATTTAGAAAAATTAAGCAAAGCACTTGGATGCATTTGCGTAGAGATTAGTGCGCTGAAAGGTGAAGGCGGAAGAGAGGCTGCAGAACAGGCAGTAGAACTTGCAAAGAATCACAAGCACGGCGAGAGACCGCATGTATTTAATGGTAGTGTGGAGCACGCACTTGCACACATTGAAGAGGAAATTGATGAAATTGTAGACGTTACATATTTGCGTTGGTACGCGATTAAATTGTTTGAACGTGATGAAGTAGTGCGTCAGGAGTTGGCGTTGACACAACAGACACTCGCACATTTAGAACGCCATATTGCAGACTGTGAACGTGAAATGGACGATGATGCAGAATCTATTATAGCAGACCAGCGTTACAGATATATTGAGAGTATCGTTGGAAAGGCTGTAAAGAAGAGAGCAGGAAAACATGCCATGAGCCTTTCAGATAAGATAGACAGAATTGTTACAGACCGTATTCTTGCATTGCCTATCTTTGCAGGTGTGATGTTTTTAATGTATGCAATTGCGATGGGAAGTTTCCCATTTTCAATCGGTACTATGGGCACTGATTGGGCAAATGATGTGCTCTTTGGAGAGTGGATGCCAAGTTTGTTTGATCGCATTTTAACCGGACTCGGTGTAAGTGGATGGCTCTATGCGCTAATCATGGATGGTATTTTGGCAGGTGTTGGTGCCGTACTTGGATTCGTTCCGCAGATTTTAGTTTTGTCCTTGCTATTGTCAATTTTAGAAGATGTCGGATATATGTCGAGAGTTGCGTTTATTATGGACCGTGTGCTCCGCAAATTCGGTCTCTCGGGCAAATCCATCATTCCAATGCTTGTAGCAACAGGATGCGGTGTTCCGGGAATTTTAGCAAGCCGTACCATTGAGCAGGAAAATGACCGCAAGATTACGGTAATGACAACCGGATTTATTCCGTGCGGTGCGAAGATGCCGATTATCGGTCTCTTTGCAGGTGCTGTGTTTGGAAATTCACCACTCGTTGCAACTTCTGCATTTTTTATTGGAGTATCCGCAGTTGTTCTTTCCGGTGTTATCTTGAAGAAATTCAAAGCATTTGCAGGAAAACCGGCACCATTTGTAATGGAACTTCCGACGTATCATTTGCCGTCGCCTCGAAACGTGTTTTATTCTACTTTGGACAGAGGATGGGATTTTGTGAAGAGAGCAACCACAATTGTACTGCTTAGTTCCATCATTCTTTGGTTCTTACAGAGCTACGGGTATGTGGACGGCACGTTTATTGCAGTAGAAGACAGCAATGTTTCCTTCTTAGCAAATATCGGTAAATTGTTTGCATGGATTTTCTATCCGTTAGGATGGATGGGTGATATGGCTTGGAAGGCCACTGTTGCAACAGTGACAGGTCTCATTGCAAAAGAAGAGGTTGTTATGACCTTTGGTACACTCTATAACTTTGGCGGCGAGCTCAGTGAAGCAGGAGATGAGATTTGGAAAATGGTTGCAGCTGACTTCGGTCCGGTTCGTGCTTACAGTTTTATGATATTTAATCTGCTGTGTGCACCATGTTTTGCAGCAATCGGTGCGATTAAACGTGAAATGGGTAGTGCGAAATGGACTTGGATTACCATCGGTTACATGTGTGGCTTTGCTTATGCAATTTCCATGATTGTATATCAACTGGTGGGGCTTGCTCTCGGTGAAGCAACATTTAGTGTATTTACGATTGTTGCAGCACTTGCATTGGTTTTACTTTTATATTTAATTTTCCGAAAGGGCTATAAGGTGCCTGAAAAAGGAAGATAGATTAGGAGGTTCTTATGGGAGACGTTATCGTTTTGGCTGCTCTTGCAGTTATTATATATTTGGTGGTTCGTTCTCTGGTGAAGAATCATAAAAAAGGTGGAGGCTGCTCTGGGAATTGCTCAAGTTGTTCAAAGGGCTGTATGAAATATACGGAATCGTCATCCGAACAATAATGTAAAATAAAAGAGGATATTCATACTGTGTGTGGTGAATATCCTCTTCATTCTTATGTAGCTTTTATTGTTTCTGTGCATGTTTCTTAATTGCGTCGAAACTTTCTTTGCTCAACACATGCTCTAATTTGCAGGCGTCGTCGGAAGCAATATCTGCCGGCACGCCAAGTCTTGTGAGCCATGCAGTCAGAAGTTCATGGCGTTCATGAATCATTTCCGCAATGGCTTTTCCTGATTCAGTCAAGTATATGAAACCCGCATCGGTCACAGTGATGTGCTCTTTTTCGCGAAGGTTCTTCATCGCCACGCTGACGCTTGATTTTTTATATCCTAATTCATTTGCAATATCGACAGAACGGACAACTGGAAGAGTCTGGCTCAGTTCCAAAATCGTTTCCAGATAGTTTTCTGCAGATTCATTTATCATAATTCTCATAATGCACCTCCAAGAATTGCACTTAGTATAACATAAGAAAATAAAAAAAACAATGCACGGAGGCTGTTTGTGTGTTAAAATACGAACAGAATATTTGTCATCTAAGAAGGAGAAGAATGATGTCGAGTAATTGCGAGACTTGCATGAATTATGAATACGATGAAGAATATGAATACTATGTGTGTACGAAAAATCTCGATGAGGACGAGATGTACCGTTTTATCAAGGGTGATTTTCGTGAGTGCCCGTATTATCAGTTTGGGGACGAGTACCAGATAGTCAGAAAACAGATCTAGGAGGAATAGTATGAATCAATTCGAAGCTTCAATTATTTTATGGATACAGGAAAATTTACGGGGAGTGATGGATGGCTTCTGGATATTTGTGACACATCTGGGAGATGAAGGATACCTTTGGATTGGTCTTGGAATTGTGTTATTATTTTGGAAGAAGACAAGGCCAATCGGAATTACCGTATTATTATCACTTCTTTTTGACTTTTTGATTATCAATGTCTCACTTAAGGGGCTGGTGGCAAGACCGAGACCGTTTGTGGTAAATGAGACAATTGTTCCACTTGTAGGCGGAGTCTCACCATATCGCTCGTTTCCGTCAGGACACTCCGGCGGTTCCTTCGCGGCGATGCTTGCTTTGTCAAAATGGGTGCCAAAGAAGATTGGAATTCCGGCGATTGTTTTGGCGTCCATGGTGGCAGTATCAAGATTGTATGTTGGTGTTCACTACCCAACAGACATTTTAGGGGGTTTCGTAGTAGGACTTGTGAGCAGTTTTGCTGCGTATCGCATTGTGAAGAGTGTTATGCGAAAAAGAGGAGAGAAAATCGCAGGTGTCTAGGATGCTGAAGAAGATGGGAGAAATAGTGATAAATGGCTAGAAAAACGAAGAAACAGATGTTGGCGGAGGAGATTATTGAGCGTTTAAAAGCGGAGTATCCGGATGCCGAGTGTTCCTTGGAGTATGATGAGGCTTGGAAGCTTCTTGTCAGTGTGCGCCTTGCCGCACAGTGTACCGATGAACGTGTCAACATCATTGTGGAAAAATTATATGAGAAATATCCGGACGTCAAATCACTTGCTGATGCGGATGTGGATAAGATAGAAGAGATTGTCCGTCCTTGTGGATTAGGTCGAAGCAAGGCAAAAGATATCAGTGCATGCATGAAGATATTGCGTGATAAGTATGATTGTCAGATACCGAAGAGTTTTGATGAACTTCTCGCACTCCCTGGCGTTGGAAGAAAAAGTGCAAATCTTATCATGGGTGATGTGTTCGGTGAACCGGCGATCGTGACAGACACGCATTGCATTCGTCTTGTAAACCGAATGGGGCTTGTAGGTGGATTTACAGAACCTAAGAAGGTGGAGATGGCACTGTGGAAAATCATTCCACCGGAGGAAGGAAATGATTTCTGCCATCGGTTAGTGTACCATGGAAGGGCAGTATGTACCGCAAGAACAACACCTTATTGCGAAAAATGTTGTTTAAATGACATTTGTCCAAGAAATGGTGTAAAAAAATAATTGATTTCTGTAAAGTGATTCATTATAATTGTTCTGTAAGATTGAAATAATAAAAATATATTAAAGTCACATGATAACTAGGAGGAAAAACTATGGATTCAAACAAGAGACCAGATACGATGGAACGTATCACAACACCGGAACTTGCTGAAGCGTTTATCGCAGAACAGGTAGCAGCAGTTCGTGAGCAAGTTGGTGACAAGAAAGTTTTGTTGGCACTTTCAGGTGGTGTTGACAGTTCAGTAGTAGCAGCACTTTTAATTAAAGCTATCGGCAAGCAGTTAGTATGTGTTCACGTTAACCACGGTTTGATGCGTAAAGACGAATCCGAAGGTGTTATTAAAATGTTTAAGGAAGGTCTGGATGCTAACTTGATTTATGTTGATGCAACTGATCATTTCTTGGGATTACTTGCAGGTGTGTCAGAACCAGAGCGCAAGCGTAAAATTATCGGTAAAGAATTTATCACAGTTTTTGCTGAAGAAGCAAGAAAACTTGAAGATATTACATTCTTGGCTCAGGGAACTATCTATCCTGATATTCTGGAATCTATCAAAGCAGCTGAAGGTAAGAAAGCAGTTAAGTCTCATCACAATGTAGGAGGTCTTCCGGAAGATCTCAAGTTTGAACTTGTAGAACCTATTAAACTTTTATATAAAGATGAAGTTCGCGTAGTGGGTGAAGCTCTTGGCTTACCACACTCTATGGTTTATCGTCAACCATTCCCAGGTCCGGGACTTGGAGTTCGTTGTCTTGGTGCAATTACACGTGACCGTCTGGAAGCACTTCGTGAAGCTGACGCTATCTTACGTGAAGAGTTTGACAAGAACGGCCTTGCTGAAAAAGTATGGCAGTATTTCATTGCTGTACCAGATATCAAGAGCGTAGGTGTTAAGGATGAGAGCCGTTACGAAGGTTGGCCGGCAATTATCCGTGCTGTCAATACAAAAGACGCTATGTCAGCAACGATTGAAGAGATTCCATATTCAATCCTTCATCATATTACCTACCGTATCACACATGAAGTTCCAGGTATCAACCGAGTTCTTCTCGATTTGACACCGAAGCCAATCGGAACAATCGAGTGGGAATAGACACAAAAAACGCTGGAAGCCAGTAAATACAAGGCTTCCAGCGTTAATTTTTTGTGAGTGATTCTAAATTGATTCTAGAATTATTTTTTTATCAAATCAGGAAATGTGAATATGTCTGAGTTAAAAGAAATCATTATTCTTGATTTTAATTTTGCCAATACACTAGGGGTGTCTGATTTTAAATTTCCTTGATTAATCATATTTGTTTTTAATTGGTCAGATAATCGAATTATTTTCCCAGGGATTTTTTTTCGAAGATTATCTTCAAAGCCTTTGTAAAAGAGAATAAGTTTATTGTTTTCATTACTAGATAACCAATGCATTATTCGGTTCCACCAAATCTTGTCTGTATTTCCAATAGACATACCAAAAATGCAGATAATATGACTTGATTCAATTACCTTTTTGACGGCATCTTCTTTTTGTTGACCTATCATTAGATTCATATGTGGTTTAACAATAGTATTGAGAAATAGTACATTTTTTTTAAGGTGTTCGTTGTGAATTTGACTTGGATCATTCACACCCAAAATCATTTCAGCGTCTGTCGTACCATGGATATGTTTTACATCACCTATTTGGTGAGCTTTGGTTACACTACCATAGGTGTGGGAACCAATTATGGGATTTTTACTCTTGCAAATAGAAATAATTCTATCTAACACATTTGTGTAATTAAACGAGATAAATTCATAAGAATAATACTCATTTGAATAAGCAGATAGTGTGGTCTCAATAGAAGCTTTTTCAAAAGCAGATAAATTGTTGGTAATCGTATTTAAACTATTTTTCATAGTTTCATATATCGAATCTTCACTACCTTTAATGTTAATTTTTAATTGTTCTTTTTCCAAGTATTCAATTAATAACAAGTCTAATTCATCTTTATCCTCATAAAAATGTTCAACATTTTGTGCGTCAAGATGTTTTAATTCTTCTCCGAGTTTTTCTTCTAGATCAGCCCATAACTTAATGTCTTTGGAAATCCAATTTTTAATCATGTTGTCTGGAGAGGCGTTGTTAATAAAATAAGGATAAAAATCGGAATATTTCGTTTGCAATCCTAAATTTATGTCAAAACCATTTCCAATAAAAAATGTAATATTCATTTATCTTTTGTCCTTTCAATAGAGATTACTTTTTTTTTCAGTGAAATTAAGAACGTGTCTTATTATATATTTGATAAACGCGTCCTTCAGTTCCTTTTTTTACAACTAAATTATCGTCAGCCAAACTTTGTTTGATTGTAGCTGCGTTCTTTTGCATCTCAGCAACTTCTAGTTCATATTGTTCCATTGAATCAAACTCATTCTTTGAATCAATTACCTTTTGAACCAAATCTTTAGCCTTTGCCCATGTAGCAAGTTTTTTGTTAATGGTGTAATTGTTAAATTTTATAGATAAAGTTTTAGGATCATATTCACCATTTTCATTTTTATCTCCAACAAATTCCAGATCTACTGATTCATCCATTTTAAACACAAGCGATAATACATCCGAAACTGTTTCAATATCAAAATCCATAAAGATATTTATGCTGATGCCAAGAGCATTAGCAATCTTCAAAAGCTGGTCCGGTTTTGGATTTCTGTCGCCAGCTTCATATTTTCTTATAGTAACTTCATTGATGCCGCCGGCTAGTTCGCCAAGCATTTTTTGTGAAATCCCACGCATCGTTCGATAGGTTCTAATCTTTTCACCTACTGTCATTTTGAAACCTCCAATCTATAACAAACACTTTTGTGTCTGACAGATACATTTGTATTGTATCACGAAATATAAAAAATGCAAATAGGAGATGTATATTGCGTACTGAGAAAATAATTTTCACTACTCTGTTGACAAGATACAAATGTATCTTTATAATAAAAACAGATACAAAAGTATCTTGCAAAGAAATGCACATTGAAAGTTGAATAGTGAGGTAACATTTGAGTCTTATGCGAACTAATCTTTCTCAAAATATCAGAGTAGAGGAGGTGAGGCATATGGAGAAAGCGAAACAGATGTATTTAACTGCCAGAGAGATTGCAGGGATTTTAAATATGTCCGTTTCTTACAGTTATACGATTGTAGCACAACTGAACATGGAGTTAGAAAAGATGGGAAAATACGTGATTCATGGAAAAGTGCCAACGCAGTTTTTCTTGGAGAAATTCTATGGATTGAACGTAACAGATGAAATGTTGGAGCAGATTCGATTAAAGGAAAAAGAAGAAATTGAAAAGTAATGTAAGAAAGGGGCAAAGGCATGAATCTAACAAAAGATCAAAAGACGGGTAAATGGTTATGCCAATTCTATTATACGGATTGGCAGGGTAACCGGAAAAAGAAATTTAAACGTGGTTTCCGGACAAAGGCAGAAGCGGAAGCGTGGGCGAGAGAGTTTCTTCAGAAGCAAGAAAGTAATTTGGATATGAGGTTTGACCAGTTCCTTGAACTGTATTATGAGGATATGGAAAAACGTTTGAAGGAAAGTACAGTACGAACTAAGAAATATATCATTGATTTGAAGATTCGTCCGTATTTCGGGAATCGCGCTATCAATGAGATTAAGGCACCGGATATTCGTAAATGGCAGAACACGTTGATGAATAAGGGATATTCCCAGACTTATTTAAAAACAGTTCATAATCAACTCGCGGCCATTTATAACTATGCAGAGCGATATTATGATTTGAAAAATAATCCATGCAAAAAGGCTGGCAGTATGGGAAAAGCAAAAGCAGAGGAAATGTCATTTTGGACGAAGGATGAGTATTTACAATTTCTTGAAGCTGTAAAGGATAGACCAATGTCGTATATGATGTTTCAGATATTATATTGGACTGGGATGCGAATGGGAGAGCTGTTGGCGTTGACGTATGAGGATATTGATTTTGAGGCTCGTACAATTAGAATCAACAAATCATACCAACGACTTGGGAGAAAAGACATTATTACAACACCCAAAACGCCGAAGAGCAATCGTGTGGTAAATATACCACAGTTCCTAGTAGAAGATTTACAAGAATATACAAACAAGTTGTATGGGATTATGCCAGATGCAAGAATGTTTCAAACCACAAAAAACCATTTGACGAGGGAGATGGAGAGAGGCATTAAGTTGAGTGGAGTAAAGAAAATCAGAGTTCATGATTTGCGACACAGCCATGCAAGTTTACTTGTTGAAATGGGCTGTTCTGCAAAAGAGATAGCAGAGCGATTAGGACATGAGAGAATTGAAACAACGTTAAACACGTATTCGCATTTATATCCAAATAAGCAGGCACAATTGGCAAATAGATTGGATGGTGAATTTGAGCGAAAGGAGAACATTTTATGAGTAAGTCGCATAGGAATCCGACAATTAATTTCCATATCGCAAATTGGGAGCGAGAGGAAATAGAAGCAAAGATTATAGCAAGTGGTTTGTCTAAAAGAGATTATTTTGTCCGTTCATGTATTTATAACCGAGTGTGCGTGGTGGGTAAGAAAGAACTGATTTACAAATTGGTGCAGGAACTACAGACTATGCAGATGGTTATTAAAGAAGTTGCAGAGCAAATTGAAAATGGTAATGCATTGATAACTAAAGAAGGTGTGGCAGATATGCAGGTGGAATTTGTAAATATGTTGAAAGCAATCATATGGATGCTAGACGGAGCAAAGTATTTGTGGGAAAACGATTCAAAAGAAAAGATGGGAGAAAACGAAAATGAGAAATGAAACATTGTTTGAAAGATTAGGAATCGAGTATGAAGAAGTGGAAAATATCTTTTATCCGTTGTTATCTGTTGAGACGGAGGATTTGTCAAAATCGGTAGGAAAGTATGGAGATATGTGGATAGCATACTTAAAGGGAAAATGTCCGTGCAGATACCGGACATTAGTAAGACTTGGAATGTTGCGAACAAAAGCAATGGCAGTAAATGAAGAAGCGTATGAGTTGCTGGAAATGACGGAGGCTGTGTGGCTCAAGAATCACAAGCCGAAGAACAGCAACTCATTTTTGGAGCAGTATGGATTAAGGGTAAGGGCGAGAATGTTGGCAGAGGAAATGGTGTTGCAAGAGGTTGTATATAGGTTTCATTAAATATATATACGATAAATAAACCCTCGGAGAGCCCCCGCATGTTTTGGCTTGCCAAAACTGCTAGGGGGTTATCATCTATGGCAGAGCCAAGATGATAACAGAACTGCTCCGCAAGCATTGATTACGAATAAGAAACGAGGGATGTGAATGGGCAGTATTTCATACACGGCACATATTAGTCAGAATAAAAGTGCCATTACCAGCAAGACGAAACTTGAGGGCGTAGCCAAACACAATCTCCGTAAATATAAGTCGACAGATTATAGTGCAGATAAAATCATTTTGCTTTATGGTACGAACAATCTGGTGAGAGATGTAAAGAGGGTTTATAAAGGGGCGTTTGGAAATGCAGTCAAGAAGTACAACGAAAAACAGAATAGGGAAGATAGAAAAATAAAAGATTATTTCAACTATGTATCTGAGAAAGGTCAAGACATGGCTGTCGAGATAATCTTTCAATGTGGTGATAAAGAATTTTGGGATGCACGTGAAGAATATAAAAAATTAATGGAAGCTGTTTATCAGAAAATTTTGATATGGCTGCAGATTTATCTTCCGGATTATAAAATTGCAAATGCGGTGGTTCATTTGGATGAAACAAGTCCACATATGCATGTAGTGGGTGTTCCGGTGGGACGAGGATTTAAGAATGGTCCAGAGACGAAGGTTTCAAAAAGGTCAGTCTTTACAAAGGAAACATTGTCGGTAGTATTGCAAGATAAATTGCGGGAAGTGGCAAATGATTACACGCGGTTATATTTGCGAGAAAATATTAGAGAAAAAGAGAAAGGCAGAAATCATGATTTATCTGTAGTGGAATATAAGTTGGCGCAGACAGAGAAGGAATATGAGGCAACGAAAACGAAACTAGCAGAACAGGAAAATCGCTCCGAAGAGTTGACAGAGCAGATTGATGAAAAAGAGCATGTACTGGCTGACAAGTTGGAAACTGAAAAAATCATAGACATCATGACCAAGGAGAAAAATGACGAGAAAGAAAAGTTAGAGAAAGATATTTCGCTACTCGAGAGGGATACAAGATATGTGGAAGAGTCTATGTGGGAGTACGAAAAGGGTGCCCAATATCAGTTGAGGGAACCGGAAACGTTTATGTCTGCGAAGTCATATAAAGAAAAGATAGTGATGCCGTTATTTTATAAATTTAAGGAGGCAATTCGTGGATTGCTTGGAAAGATTGGTGTGTTAAAAGCAGAGACTCGGAAGTTGCAAGATGAGAATGACAGGTTGATAGGGCGTATTGAGGATTTGAAATGGCAGTTGAAGTTTAAGGAAAGAGAAGTGATGGAGTATGTTGCCAAGGGGAAGGACTTGGATGACTTGAAGGCGTATGTTGGAGAGCATAAGCTGGCAAGGATGGTTGAAGAAGCTAGGGAGTATGTGAGGTTGGAAGAAGAACGGAAGAGGATTAATGAGGAGTATCGGATGTGGAAGAGGACGAGATAGAGCGAGAACTTTTCCTGAACGATAGTTCGAGATACGAGTACTGTTTTTGGTACAGTGCAAAGAGGATAATAGGAATCAGAAAAAGAAAACTTTTCTGGTTCTTATTTTGAATCACTAGCAAATTTCATCGAGAGGAAGAGGAGAAAGACATGTTATTAGGTTTATTGAGTGCATCTTTTATTGGCGGAGGATTAATTAAGGATCAAATTGAACAAAATCAAAAGTATTACGGAACATCAAGAGACATACATAGAAACAATCCGAGTGAATTAGAACACAGAAGGGCTTGCGATGAAATTATTGCAAAGCATAAAGCTGAGTATATTAAAAAGCATGGGCATAGTTGGTAGGATGGTCGTAATAAGAGTTTGAAGATATGGAACAAAATTCTATATTTGTGCATTTGAATTGCACTTTTAAGACGACAGTGGTATAATGAAAGAACTTTGAAATTATCATTATAGGTCTTATGTGAGGTGCTCATATGTCAGTGAATTATAACAAATTGTGGAAACTTTTAATTGACAAAAACATGAATAAAAAAGATTTGCGTGAATTGGCTCAAATTAGTACGGGAACCATGGCGAAATTAAGCAAAAACGAAAATGTAACAACTGGTGTTTTGGTAAAGATTTGCGATGCATTACAGTGCGATATCGCAGACATCATGGAGATAGTAAGCAAGAAATAAAATGATATTACATACTTAGGAGAACGCTTATGGAAATTATCAATAACGTCAGTAAAACTTTAAAAGACGATTTGTCGGCAGAAATAAGTAGGGGAAGTAAATTATCGATAGCGGCAGCGTGTTTTTCAATTTAT
Organism: Faecalimonas sp.; assembly: GCA_045630205.1. Taxonomy (GTDB): domain Bacteria; phylum Bacillota; class Clostridia; order Lachnospirales; family Lachnospiraceae; genus Faecalimonas. The sequence continues at coordinate 20,818 of JAZQSP010000126.1, forward strand.
GCTTTTGAAGAACTGAAGAAAGAATTAAAAGATATTGATGAATTGCGTTTTATTTTTACATCGCCTACGTTTGTTGCAGAGAGAACCAAAAAAGAAAAGCGGGAGTTTTATATCCCGCGTTTGAATCGTGAACGTAGTTTGTATGGTACGGAATTTGAAATTAAGTTGCGAAACGAACTGACGCAAAAAGCAATAGCAAAAGAATGTGCGGAATGGATAAGAGAAAAAGTAACATTCAAGTCAAATGTAACAAATGAAAACATGATGGGGTTTATCAATCTTGATGACAAGAATTATATGCCTGTCAATGGTTTCACTACGGTTGATTTGGGTTGTGAGAGAGGGAACAATGCATATAATATGGTGCAGAAGACACAAGCCCCTCTTTCAGGAGTTTACCTTGAACTTTTTGATAGTATTTGGAATGATACAAATAAATTACAAGAAGTAACAGATGAGGTCATCGAAAGCATTACAGTTGCTTATAATGAAAATTCGCCGGACTTTATTTATTTTGTGACGCTGTATAATATCTTCAATGAATTTTTGGAAGATATTTCAGAGGATGTACTTCCAAATGAGGCAACCGGTTTCAAAGACAGTAAGATTTGGAATATGCTTTATAATTTTCAAAAGGATGCTGTGCTTGCAATTATAAATAAGCTTGAAAAATATAATGGATGTATTCTGGCAGACAGTGTTGGTTTGGGTAAGACGTTTACGGCTCTTGCTGTGATTAAATACTATGAGAACAAAAATAAATCTGTTCTTGTGCTTTGCCCTAAAAAATTAACTAACAACTGGAACACGTATAAAGATAATTATGTAAACAACCCAATTGCAGGAGATCGTCTGAGATATGATGTTCTATATCATACAGACCTAAGCCGTACAAGCGGGCAGTCAAACGGATTGGATTTAGATAGATTGAATTGGGGAAATTATGATTTAGTTGTTATTGACGAATCTCATAATTTCCGTAATGGTGGAAAACTTTCGGGAGAGGATAACGAAAAAGAAAATCGCTATTTAAGATTACTGAACAAGGTGATTCGCAAAGGTGTTAAGACAAAGGTTCTTATGCTTTCTGCAACGCCAGTTAATAATCGATTTAATGATTTGAAGAATCAGTTGGCTCTTGCATACGAAGGGAATACAGAATACATAGATGGCAAATTAAATACTACTCGTTCCATTGATGACATTTTCAAAAATGCACAAAGAGCATTTAATACTTGGAGTAAGTGGGAGGCGTGCGATAGAACAACAGAAAATTTGCTTCGGATGTTAGATTTTGATTTCTTTGAGGTGTTGGATTCAGTAACGATTGCACGCTCGCGTAAGCATATTCAAAAGTACTATGATACAACAGATATTGGAACATTCCCAACTAGATTAAAGCCGATTTCTCTCAGGCCGCAACTTACTAGTTTGAAGGCGGCAATCAACTATAATGAAATATTTGAACAGTTAATGTTATTGACTTTAACTATTTATACGCCAACGCATTATATTCTCCCGAGCAAGCTGGATAAATATGCTGAGCTGTATGAAGATAACAAGGTAAATGTTGGTTTCACACAGGCAAACCGTGAACAAGGTATACGTCGTTTGACGGCTATTAACTTGATGAAACGTTTGGAAAGTTCAGTGTTCTCTTTTAATCTGACATTAAAGAGAATTAGAGAGTTGATTGAACGCACGATACAAACCATAGATGCATATGACAAAAGTGTTAGCGTGAATTTGGAATTAACAGATATTTCAAATCTCGATGAATTTGATGCGGAAGACCAAAATGGAGACGAATTGTTTTCGTTTGGAAAGAAAGTTAAAATTGAACTTGCTGATATGGATTATTTATTTTGGAAAGATAGTCTTTTAAAAGATAAAGAGATTCTGGAATTATTGAATCTTATGGTAGGAGATATTACGCCTGAATACGATAGTAAATTGCAAGAATTGTTTAGGGTTATCCAAGACAAACTGGAAAATCCTATTAATGCCGGAAACAAAAAAATGATTATTTTCACGGCGTTTGCAGATACAGCAGGGTATCTTTATGAAAATGTCAGTGAATATGTGAAAAGTAACTTTGGATTACATACTGCTATGATATCCGGTTCAGTAGAGGGAAGAACCACTGCACCAAAAATCAAGAGAGATTTGAATACTGTATTGACCTGCTTTTCACCGATATCAAAGGACAAGCAGTTGTTGATGGCAGACGACGACACGGAGATTGATTTTCTTATAGCTACAGACTGTATATCAGAAGGTCAAAACCTACAAGACTGTGATTATTTAGTTAACTACGACATTCATTGGAATCCGGTGCGTATCATTCAGCGATTTGGCCGTATTGACCGTATCGGAAGCAGAAATGAATTTATTCAGTTGGTAAACTTCTGGCCAGATGTAACGCTTGATGAGTACATCGATTTGAAAGCGAAAGTCGAAACACGTATGAAGATTGTAGATATGACAGCTACCGGTGACGATAATCTTCTGAGTGAAGAAGAGAAAACTGACTTAGAGTATCGTAAAGCACAGCTTAAGCGCTTGCAAGAAGAAGTGGTAGATATTGAGGATATGTCTAGTGGAATCTCCATTATGGACTTGGGACTTAATGAGTTCAGACTGGATTTGCTTGAATATATCAAACATCATCCGGATATCGACAAAACACCATTTGGATTACATTCAGTAGCGGCTGCTACAGAAGATACACCAGCAGGTGTGATTTACGTTTTGAAGAATCGGTCTAATAGTGTAAATATAGACAATCAAAATCGATTGCATCCGTTTTATATGGTATATATCAGTAATGACGGAGAGGTTATTTGCGACCACTTGTCACCGAAGGATATGCTGGATAAGATGCGATTCCTTTGCAAGGGAAAAACAGAAGCGATTCCAGAGTTATACCGTCAGTTTAACAAAGAAACTCGCGATGGAAGAAATATGGCAGAGTTTTCAAAATTGCTTGGACAGGCAATTTCTTCTATCATTGAAGTAAAAGAAGAAAGCGACATTGATAGTTTCTTGAATGGTAGTCAAATGAGTTTTTTATCGAATGAGATAAAAGGGTTGGACGACTTTGAATTGATTTGTTTCTTGGTGGTTCGATAAACATAAGAGAAGAGGTGAGATGATGCTTGGTTTGCCAAAGATGACAGAGTTAAATAAGCAACTTTCAAAGAAAGCAATATATACGAAATTTCAGATGAATACAGCCGCAAAAGAAAAAATTGATGCGGACATTTCTAGAATAACGATTGTAAACGAAGTATCACCTGAAAGAGTGAACATTGCTGAAGGCGAACAAGTCAAAAGCTTCTTTATCTTGTTAGTAAACCTCAAAAAGAAAGATTTCGATGAGAAAAACATAGTAATCATATCAAAGTTGATACCACAGAACATACTGTTTGTTTTGGAGTGTGGTGGTGAACAGAAACTGGCTGTTTATCATACCAAGTTAATGCAGACGGAGTGGCAATCGAAAGATGGCTTGACTGTGCAACTAAAAGGGCTGAATATGGATGCGGTATGGGAAAATATCATCGTACAAATCGGAGATGTTCAGATAGAACAAGGAAACACTCTCAATGAACAGATTGCGATTGATGATAGAAAGCAGAAACTTTTAAAAGAGATTGCTAGATATGAAAAGTTGGCCCGGAATGAGAGACAACCGAAGAAGAAGTTTGAATTAGTACAAAAGATTAGACAGATAAAGGAGAGTGGCTTGCTTTGAGAAGAAGTATATTTGACATTGTATCTCGCAATACGAATATGGAGAATGATAGTGAGAGAATTGTATCTATGGCTACAAAGGAAAAAGTGTTAGTTACAGGTTCATATCCATATTATACTCTTTTTGACTTTGTGGATGAATATTGTTTCAGTCGTTGGTTGCATAGGGGACATTGTATTGATGTGGATGACTATTTAAAAACATTGGATTTTAATGATTTAAAATATGATTCTTACTGCGAGACAGAATCACTTTTAACCTTAATAGAGTTGGTTTATAACTTTTGGAGATTAGCGTATTCCAAGTTTCAAGATAATAAGTTGTCATTAAAATGGTGTGGAAATTATTATCATCTTAAAGAAGTTATGGACGATGTGTTGGAACAGTTTAATCATAAGGTGTATATAAATGATGAAAAACAGCAAGTGCTTGTTGTTGAAGACAAAGAAGAAATTACAGCTGTTGCTGAGATAATTGATCCAGAGTTGTCATTTGAAGTAATCCGTTATAATCATCGTGCTTTAAAAGGCGAAATAGAAACCAAGAAATCAATCATATTACAATTAGGAGCAGAGTTAGAACCAAAGAGAAAAGAATTGACAAGTATCAATAAACAATTATCCGAGAATATTTTCTTTATGTTAAATAATCTTGATATTCGTCACAACAATAGAAGCAAGAAAGATAAAAACTATAAAGAGTATGTCGCTAAAATGCGTAAAGAACGTCTTGAAAAATGGTATGATGAATTGTACCAAATGATGTTATTAGCATTTTTGCTTTTAGATAATGTTGAACGAACAGAAAGAGTCAATGAACTAAAAACCAATATTGTAGGAGGAGAAGTAAATGGATAGGTTAAAAATGCATTCGATAAACAAGGTGGATGATAATATTGCTAAAATTGGAAAACTATTCCCCAATTGTCTAACTGAAAGAATCAATGAAAATGGTGAAGTAGAGCAAGCCATTGATTTTGATGTATTAAAACAAGAACTTTCTTCCGTTATCGTGGAAGGGAATGAAGAACGTTATCAGTTCACTTGGCCAGACAAAAAGAAATCTATTCTTCTTGCAAATGCTCCAATATCAAAAACTCTTCGTCCATGTCGAAAAGAAAGCGTTGATTTTGATAATACAGAGAATCTGTATATAGAGGGGGATAACCTTGAGGTTTTGAAACTTCTGCAGGAGACATATCTGGGCAAAGTTAAGATGATTTATATTGATCCCCCTTATAATACAGGGCATGATTTTGTTTATGAGGACGATTTTGCAATGAGTGTAAATGATTTCCTGTATATTAATGGTGATTTTGATGAGGTTGGCAACAGAATATTTGCTAATTCCGAGAATAGCGGGCGATTCCATACTGATTGGTTAAATATGATATACCCTCGTTTAAAGATTGCAAAAGATTTACTTGCTCAAAATGGGGTAATCTTTATCAGTATTGACGATAATGAACTCGAAAATTTGATGAAAATATGCAATGAAATTTTTGGTGAAGCTAACTTTGTTGGTTGTATTTGCAGAGCAACCGGAACTACAACAGGACAAGATGCGAACAAAATTGGAAGCTCCTGTGATTATTGTTTGGTGTATTCGAAATCAAGTGAGTTTACACTTAATGGCTTGGATATGGATGAAAAAGACCTTAAGCGCTTTAATGAAATGGATGAAAAAGGTAGATATTCAACATTGCAATTGCGAAAGACAGGAAATGCAGACACTCGCGAGGAAAGACCAAATATGTTTTTTCCTGTTATTGCTCCGGATGGAAGCGAAGTATTCCCTTTTGGTCCTACGGGATATTTAAGTCGTTGGAGAGTATCTCGCGAATCATATATTAAACTTGTTGAAGATAACATGATTGTATGGAAAAAAGCAGACAATTTTGAACCTGTCATGGTCGATGGTTATTCCAAATCGGCTTGGACTCCGTATGTTAAATATTATCTTGAAGGCAGAACAAAACAGGTTTCCAATTTATTTCAAGATATAGAGGGAAACAAAAAAGCATCCATTGTTCTTAAGGATTTGCTTGGTTCAAAAGGCATTTTCGACAATCCTAAGCCAGTGGAGTTTTTGAAAATTTTACTTCAAATTTCCACAGAAGCAGGTGATTTGGTTTTAGATTTTTTTTCTGGATCAGGTACAACTGCTCATGCTGTTATGGAATATAATGTAAATTGTTCTGAAAACAGAAAATTTATTATGGTACAGTTGCCAGAGAGAACTGAAGAAAAAAGTGAGGCATATAAATTGGGATATACCAATATCTGTGAAATTGGGAAAGAACGCATTCGCCGAGCGGGAAAGAAAATTAAGGAAGGTAATCCTTTGACAACACATGGGTTAGATACTGGTTTCCGAGTGTTAAAACTTGATAGTTCGAACATGAAGGATGTTTATTATAATCCGGCAGAATATCAATCGGATTTATTTAGTCTTATAACTGACAATATTAAAGAAGATAGAACACCGGAAGATTTGCTATTCCAGGTTATGTTAGATTTAGGTGTACTTCTTTCAAGTGAAATTGAAGAAAACGTTATTGCAGGAAAGAAAGTGTTTAATGTTGCCGATAATTTTTTGATTGCATGTTTTGATGACCATATAAATGAAGAAACCATTAAAACTATCGCGCAACAAAAGCCATATTATTTTGTGATGCGTGATAGTGCAATGGCAAGTGACAGTGTTGCGGCAAATTTTGAACAAATATTTGCAACATATAGTCCAGATACAGTTAGGAAGGTGTTGTAGTGATGTTAGAATTTATTGAAAATAATTGGACAGAGGTTTTGAGTGTAGTGGGCGCGCTAGCGTGGATTCCTATCATATTTACGCCTGTGGTTAATGTGTTTCGTAGAGTTCAAGTTAAACTTTTGGATGCACGAATATTAATAAATGCTACTGCTGTTGCAGCGAGAAGTAAAGAGCATAAAAGTGGAACGATTCTAATGATGGCTTTAGATTTATATGTAAACAAAATTACAATTTTTGCAAAAAACATCTCGGCGACAATTGTACTGAAAAATGGAACAAAGTTAAAGACAGAATTGTTAGATTTTTCAACGTTGACTTCGCACAACGATGATGGAACGAGAAGTGTATTTTATGTTCCAATGGAACATGAAATGAATGTTTCTAGAACTATATGTGGATGCAGTGACAATATAAAATATATATCATTTCTTGTTGAGAGTGGTGCTTTTAATTCAATTGATGATATAAAAGAAATAGATATATACCTTTCGGGTTTTTGTAAGGCGTTTTCAAAAAAGGTAGTTATAAAAAATTCAGATTTCCCAAGGTTTAATACATCACATTTGTTGGAGCAGTTTGAGGAGGTTAAGAGGATTGAAGTTTAACTTTAAAATACAACAATATCAGACCGACGCGGTTGATGCGGTTGTAAAGGTATTTAATGGACAAGGTCATTATGATAGGACAAGTTATATCCGTGACCTTGGGAAAAAGAAGATAACAGAGTATCAGATGAAATTAGGGTTTGCGGAAGAAAATATAGATATTTATGATCCGATGAGTGATACCGGGTATAAGAATGAAGCAATCGAACTTTCAGACGAACAACTTTTGAAAAATATCCAAACATTACAAAGTCAAAATAATATCAAACTTTCCTCTTCGCTTGTGAAGGATTTGGGGAGATGCAGTCTTGATATTGAGATGGAGACTGGTACTGGTAAGACATACGTTTATATTAAGACGATGTTCGAATTGAACAAGAAATACGGTTGGAGCAAATTTATTGTGGTGGTTCCAAGTGTTGCGATTCGTGAAGGTGTGAAGAAATCTTTTGAGATTACTGCAGACCATTTTATGGAGCATTATGGAAAGAAAGCGCGTTTCTTCACCTACAATAGTTCAAATTTGAACCAACTGGATAATTTCTCGTCTAGTTTAGGTATTAACGTCATGATTATCAATAGGCAGGCGTTTGCGTCTTCGTTGAAGGAAGATGGCAGGAGCAAAGAAGCACGTATTATTTACTCGAAACGTGATGAATTTGGTTCTCGCAGGCCAATTGATGTTATTAAGGCAAACAGACCGATTATTATTATTGATGAGCCACAGAAAATGGGTGGTGATGTTACGCAAGAAGCACTCAAGAACTTTAATGCGTTGTTTTCTTTGAACTATTCTGCAACGCATGCAAAGCAACACAATCTTGTTTATGTCTTGGATGCACTTGATGCATTTAACAAGCGACTTGTAAAAAAGATAGAAGTAAAGGGATTTGAAGTTAAGAACTTTAGAGGCACAGATAGTTATTTGTATCTGGAACAAATTATTCTTTCAAGCAAGAAGCCACCTATGGCAAGAATTGAGTTGGAGATTAAATACAACAAGTCAACGAATCGTGAGACGCGTATTCTTGGTGTTGAGGATAATCTGTATTATATTTCACAGGAAATGGAGCAATACAAAGGGTATACTCTTTCTGAGATTGATCCGATTTGCGGAACAGTGACATTTACCAATGGAGAAATTATCAAAGTCGGTGAGGTAGTAGGTGATGTTTCTGAAAGGGATATGCGCCGTATTCAGATAAGAGAAACAATTTTGTCCCATTTTGAAAAAGAGGAAAAATTGTTCAATATGGGAATCAAGTCGCTGTCGCTTTTCTTTATTGACGAAGTGGCAAAATACCGCCAGTATGATGAGAATGGTGAAGAAGTGCTTGGTGAATATGGCAAGATGTTTGAAGATGAATACATAAGTGTATTAAACGAATATCTTACTGTTTTTGACACACCGTATCAAAAATATTTGCGTTCTACTTGTAGTGAAGTTGGTGCAGTTCATAACGGGTATTTCAGTATTGACAAGAAGACTGGAAGAAGTATAGATAGTCAACTGAAACGAGGCAGTGAGTTTTCAGATGATATTTCTGCTTATGAACTGATTTTAAAGAATAAAGAACGATTGCTTAGTTTTGATGAACCAACCAGATTTATTTTCTCGCACTCAGCGTTGCGTGAAGGTTGGGATAACCCAAACGTATTTCAGATATGCACATTGAAACATTCAGAAAGTCAAACTGGAAAACGTCAAGAAGTAGGGCGTGGGCTCAGGCTATGTGTAAATCAAGCGGGTAATCGTATGGATGTTGAGAGTTGTGGAGACACTGTTCACGATATCAATATGCTTACGGTAGTTGCCAGCGAAAGTTATAAGAATTTTGTTGCTGATTTACAGTCAGATATTAAAACTGTGCTATATGATAGACCGACCGCAGCGACAAGTGAATATTTTAAAGGGAAATGTATTCATATTGATGGTTCACAGATGATTATCGATAAGAGTCAAGCAGATATGATAGAATTTTATCTTATTTGTAATGGCTATGTAGATATGAAGCGTAAAGTGACAGATAAGTATCGTACAGATATGGCAAATGGACAATTGGCACTGTTGCCGGAAGAACTACAAACAATGTCGAGTGGAATTCATACACTTATTCAAGCAGTATATGATGACAGTGTTCTTGATAAGATGTTTGTTGATGGCCGCGGGACAAAAATAGCAGAAAATCCGTTGAATGAAAATTTCTATAAAGAAGAATTTCAAGATTTATGGAAAGAAATCAATCATAAGTATGCCTACAACGTTCAATTTGACAGCGATGAACTTATTAAGAAATCTATTGATACAATTAATGAAAGGTTGTTTGTATCAGAACTGCAATATACAACAACGCTAGGTCGTCAAAAAGATGAGATGAATGAGCATGAAATTGAACGTGGTGATTCATTTACAGGAGAAAAAACACGAACACAGAATTTAAAACACGCGCAAAGTAGTCAAATCAAATACGACTTGATAGGTAAGATTGCACAAGGTACTGTACTGACAAGAAAAACAGTTGCCAGCATATTGCAGGGACTTCGAGCAGATAAACTGTATATGTTTAGAAATAATCCGGAAGAATTTATTTCAAAGGTGATTAAACTTATCTATGAGCAAAAGGCGTTAGTAATAGGCAATAATATTACGTATGTGCAGCTTGAAGCAACATATGATGAAAAAGTTTTTGCTATAGAAACAAAAAAGGCAAATCTCGACAAGGCATTTCGTTCAAAGAAACATGTGCAAGATTATGTAATTACAGATGGCTCTATTGAATTAAGTGTAGAACGTCGTTTTGCACAGGACTTGGAGACGGCTGATGAGGTTATCGTATATGCAAAATTGCCAAAGGCATATTCGATTCCAACTCCAGTAGGAAATTACTCGCCAGACTGGGCGATTGCATTTAAGAAAGGTTCTGTAAAGCATATTCATTTTGTGGCAGAAACGAAAGGCACGATGGATAAGTCGAACCAAAGGCCAATAGAGCAAGCAAAAATTGCTTGTGCAAAGAAGTTGTTTAATGAGATGTCAACAAGTGATGTGAAGTATCATGATGTGGATAGTTTCGAAAGTTTGTTGAATATTATTAGTCATATTTAATTTTTAAGTGAGAAGAGGGATATTATGAACCTTAGAGATGAAATCAATTCAGTTTTAAAGACGCCAATGCAGGTCAATGAAGATAAAAAGCAGGCCAGTATAAATAGTGGTAGAGGTAATGCTGAAAAAGACTATAAGTATTTAAAACTCTGTATTGTGGGAAAAGCAAAACAAGGTGATTATATCCAAAAAGATGGAAAGAAAATTATAAGGACTAAATTTGTTTCACATAATTTGGGTGTAATGTTACAGTACAAACCGTTAAGAAGTCGAATTTGTGCTGGAACGAAGTTAGAAGAAGGATGCGAGATTAGTTTTGCAGATCCGATAGAATTCACAGCATATAAAGAGGAATTGGAACGTTTGGCTTTATTAGATGATGTTTCAGTAAATATCATGTGTGAAGTGGAAGGTGAAATAGACGGAGTTATAGCATTACATCGGTTTACCTTGACAGAAACAACAAAAAAGCGGATTACCAAGTCGGAATTAAAACGACCACATTCACCATTTACATATACAATTAGCCAGAAAGTATGTCCGGTACTCGAAGCAACTATTGTTATGTAACTTCTGAAAGGAGAGTTTTCGATGGGATTATTTGATTTCAATGGAGATGGGAAAACATCTTTGGGTGAAAAGTGGATATCATATAATATTTATAACGGTGCCTTATCCAGTTGAAAATGTAAATTTATTCTACGGAACCAAGATGGAGAAAACAGTTAAGGATAGAGTTGAACGAAAGCAGGTGAATTTATGGTAGCTGAACAAGAGTATTATATCAGTTTGATTGAACGATTACGCCAAATGTCGGATGAAACAGAATGGTTAGAGTACAAAGTGAATAATGAAGATCCGGATTTAATTGGAGAGTATATTTCTGCACTAAGTAATTCTGCTGCAATATGCAACAAGGAAACAGCATATTTGTTATGGGGAATCAATGATAAAACTCATGAAATTGAAGGAACCAAATTTTCTCCGAAACAGAAGAAAATAGGAAATGAAGAGTTGGAGAATTGGTTGCTGAGAGGACTTAAACCAAGGGTGGATTTTAAATTTACCGAAGTAACTACGATTAAGGGACAAGTAGTTGTTATGGAAATTCCGGCGGCAGTTAATAAACCTACAAGCTTTAAAGATGCGGAATTTATTCGTGTTGGTTCCTATAAGAAGAAATTAAAAAATTTTCCGGAAAAAGAACGTAAACTATGGTTATCTTTTGAACAAAAGCCATTTGAACTTCGTACGGCGTTAGAAAATATAAGTGCTGCAAAAGTAACGGAACTACTGGATTGTGCAGCCTATTACACATTGATGAAACTGCCGTTGCCAAGTAATCGAGACGCCATTATTCACAATATGATTGATGAACAGTTTATTAAAGAAATGGATAATGGAAGTTATGCAGTTACAAATATGGGAGCACTATTATTGGCGAAGGACTTGAATGCATTTACGCATTTGAAAAGAAAAGCGATACGTGTAATCAAATACAAAGGAAGTAGCAGAACAAATGCTATTAGAGAGCAAGTATTTACAAAAGGCTATGCCATACAGTTTGATGATATTACGGATTACATTATGACCTTGATTCCGCAAGAAGAAGAAATTGATGGTGGTAGAAGGAAGGAACATATTATGTTTCCGCGTAAGGCTGTCAGAGAAATGTTGGGCAATGTAATCATTCATCAAGATTTGACGGCACATGGAACTGGTCCGATGATGGAAGTATTTGATACACGAGTGGAATCATCGAATCCGGGAAATCTTCTTGTTGAGGTAAATCGTATCATTGATACTGCTCCACATTCTCGAAATGAAAATATGGCATCGTTTTTGCGGATTGTAAGAATCTGTGAGGAACGAGGAAGTGGTTTTGACCGTATGGAAGAAGGTATGGGTGAATTGTGTATACCTGCACCTAAGGTCGAGACTGGAGATGATTTTGCAAGGACAAAACTTCATTGGTATGCTTCACTGAATGAATGGAGTAAGGAAGATAAAATTCGCACTTGTTATCTGTATACCTGTTATTGTTATATTAATGAAATAGAAGTTGCAAATGCTATTTTGAGAGAGCGTTTTGGTGTAGATGAAAAGAATAAAGCAATTATTTCAAGAATCATCAAGGACACAATGGAAAGCGGATATATCAAATTATCTGACGAAAATGCCGCTCCGAAGATGAGAAGGTATGTTCCATATTGGGCATAATTTTAGTTGATGGGTAGTTGATGAAATCTTAACAAATTTCTTTTTGATTATTAAGAAATGGCTTAAATACAGGGTTTCTACAACGTTTCAAGGTGAAATTTTAGTTGATGGGTAGTTGATAGACAACGATATATTATCAAATAAATTGAAAAATGGTATCACATAGTCTCACGTCAGTCTCACCAGTCTCATGAGATTGGTAAGACTATCCTTAATTATGAGAGTAATTTTTGCTAAATTAGACTTTAGTCTCAATTGCATTCTGAGATTATGAGACTAGCACGAATGAAAAAGTAAGCAATGAACTTAAGGATAAATGTCACAACAATGCAAGTTATAAACGTTGTAAATAATGTGATAAGCAAGTCCTTTTTATAGGACTTCGATAATAGTACAATGTAATCAAATAAAAGAAATCGGAGGAATGAGATATGTTTATTATTTTATTTATTATCTTTATCGGGATACCACTTATTAAGGAAGAAATTGGTAATCAACAATACAGAGACGAATGTAGGCGAGGAGGTGATAAAACCTATTGGTCAACAGACGGACTAAGATATACGGATACAAACAAAAAGTATAAAGGATAAGGAGGATTTGGAAATGGGTGGATTACTTATCGTTATAGGATTAGGATGGTTGTTGTATCAAATAATTAAAGACGAAACTACAAAACCAGCACCTCCAAATACAGATTACAGACAGGCATTTATTGATTTAAACACAGGAAAGTGTGATGCAAAAGAATCAAACAAAAGAGTAACAAATGGATATTATGTAAAGAAAGATAAATAAAATCAAATATGGAATATAAGCCATCAGAAATTAATTTTGATGGCTTTACTCTTGGAAGAATGTGGGGGAGATAGAAGACTTTGCGAGTATGCTTAGTCTTCTTTTTTTGTCGGAAGATAAAAAAGTGATGGGAAGAAAAAGATGGATTTTGTACAATAAAGAACAAAGGTTTGTATTGCGAGACCGTTTTTTGGTACAAACAAGAAAATATAATGGAATCAAGAAAAGGAAATAACACCTTCTCTTGATTCTATTTTTTGGAGGTAATGGTTATGAACGATTGGAACAGAAATGGAAAGTATGATGCATTTGATAGCTATGTAGATTATAAAGGGGCTAATTCGTGTCGAACTTCAGGAAGCTCATCTGATTGGTGGATATGGGTGTTACTTGCTATTGTTTCAGGGGTATGTCCAGCGTTGGGAGTTATCATTTTCTTAGGAGTCATAATATTTGGATAAAAGATATCAAAGGAGCCGGAAAGCATGGGAGAAAAATTATATTATATCACCGATACATACGGAAGTTGTTATGCACTAAATACTATGAATAAACTTGTTGTAGTTAACAAAGAAGAATTTGCAACAAAATTCACATTAGCCAAGGCAAACAATATAATTCAAAATGCAGTAAAGCCGATGCAACGATATCAATTTATTTTGAAGGAAGCTTCAAATGAGCCAGAAACCGAGGAAGAGTATTTCGATTTAAGTAAAGAAGAATACGCACAAACAAGATTTGATAATATGGATACGGATTGGAATGGCTATATCGAAAATTTAATTAGTTTCAGTTCACAATTGAAACAGTATCGTGTAAATTTGAATTATATGCTATCAGAAGTGGATAAAGAAATATGCGATATTATGCATTATATTGAATTCAACAATCTAGATGCTGCAAAAGGATACAAAGTATATAAGATGTTAAAAGATTGTAGGATGAGAAGACGAAAAATCAAAGATGAACACGAAAAAGTGAATGCAGCGATTCAAGTTTTAGCAAATGATGAGTTGATAGAGAAGATGAAGGCGGCCTTAAAACAGATGAGAGGATTAGACCAAAGGTTGTATACGCCTAGAGTACTTACAGAGTTGTTTGCAGATGCGTCATAGTTAAGGGAAAAGTATAATCAAGTCCCAATGCATGTACTTCCAAGTAGACGATTTGACAGTTAGGTGATATGATAGGTTTATAAAAGTGTTTGGAGGTTCGTATGGCAAAGGGGAGCAATCAAAAACTAAAAATTGTATATTTGATGAAGATTCTATTAGAAAAAACAGATGAAACACATAGTATCACCATGGCCGAAATCATTTCTTCATTAGAGTGCTACGGAATCACAGCAGAGCGCAAAAGCATTTATAGTGATATTGAAAGTTTAAGGCAATATGGATTGGATATCATTGGCGAACAGCAGGACAGAACATATTACTATTATATTGGAAACCGACAATTTGAGCTTGCGGAATTGAAATTGTTAGTAGATTCAGTTCAGTCAGCGAAATTTATTACTGCTAAAAAGTCAAATGAGTTAATCAAGAAGATTGAGGGACTTGCCAGTAAACACGAAGCATCGCAATTACAAAGGCAGGTATATACGACAGAACGTATTAAAACAGCGAACGAAAGCATTTACTATAATGTGGATCGGATTCATTCTGCAATTGCATCCAATGTGCAAATCACATTTCATTACTTTAATTGGGATGTGAATAAAAAGCAGGTTCTTAGGCGGGATGGTGCCTTGTATCAAGTGAGTCCGTGGGCATTATCGTGGGATGATGAAAATTACTATATGGTCGCATTTGATAGTGCGGAAGATAAAATCAAGCATTTTCGTGTGGATAAGATGTTAAGTATAGAATTAAGTTCTGAGAGAAGAGAAGGGAAGACCAGCTTCCTGAGATTCGATATGGGAGCATATGCAAAGAAGATGTTTGGGATGTTTGCTGGTGAAGAAGAAAATGTGAAGATTTTATGCAAAAATGCTTTGGCAGGTGTTATGATAGACCGTTTTGGAAAAGATGTTATGATGCTTAAGGCAGATGCCGAACATTTTTATGTAAATGTAAAGGTAGCGGTTAGCCGGCAATTTTTGGCATGGGTAATCGCTTTGGGTGAAGACGCAAAGATTGTAGGACCGGAATCTGTGGTAGAGCAGATGAGAATGGAAGCACAGAGGCTTGTGGAACAGTATGGAAGTGATGAAGGGGTATCAAGCATCAATCACTTATAAAAGAGGGGAGAATTACGTATGGATTTTCAGGATGAAATTAAAAAAAGTTTAAGAACGCCGGAGGAAGCTGCAAGCGACGAAGTTGATGCATATGTTAGTTATGATATTGAGCGCATGAAACAGATGTTAAAGTATGTGGCATCAAGTGGAGAGTATGAGGAGTGTAATGGGTGTACCGTTATAAGAACAGTAATAGAATCTTACCTTAAGAAATATTGTAGAGTTTCGTTTGAACAAGAAATTATCAGAAAGGGATTTTGGGGACAAGATTTTAGTATATACCAAGTAATAACATGCGGTTATAGGGATAAGAAGTTTGTAGATTTATATCTACAAAAACTAAGAGAAAAAACTGAACTAGAAGGAATCCAATTTGAGGTATTTGCCACATGTCATGACATAGTTCATCAAAAGGAATATACATGTTCGATACCGGGACAAATGAGAATTCAAGCACCGGGATGGGTACCTGTGAAAATTTGTATGAAGGTTTCCATGGAGATAAAATAACTAGAATTAGTGTAAGAGGTTCTTTAGAATGTATTTACTGATTCTATTTTGATTCTAATAATTTAAAAAACCACAAGCAACACAAAATAATACAGAGAAAACCTATATCAAACCCCATAAAAAAGATGTCATTTCATCAAAAGAGAAAACCAAGGGACAGAGTGGGAATAATATCTATTGGCTTACAAGTGCCCAAAAACCCTTGGAAATAAAGGGCTTTCGGGCATTTTATGTTTTAGTGAAAATGCCTTTGCAACACTTTTGCAACACGCAACGCTAAAAATGCAAAAAGGAATAGTTGCAAGTGGCTATAAAGTTAAGTTCGGAGGAAGTAAATCACCTTGATTTTGTACTTTCTTCAAGAAATATATTTACAGGACATCAAGCAGCGGCGATCTGGTAAAGTACCGGTCGTCGCTTTGTAATATTGTAAGTATTTTCTCAATCTATATTTTTAAAAATAGCCGCACATTTCATGCCCCTGATCCGTTAAACATTATGAAGGGAGGCTTCGTTGAAAATGAATGTTGAAAAACAATACGACAAAATATACCGCTATTGCTATTTCAAGATGTATGATGTTCAAATAGCACAGGATATTACACAAGAAACCTTTCTTCGTTTTTACAAGCAAGGATTAAATCTTGGCAGTGACAAAGAACTGCCCTATTTATATACAATTGCAAAGAATTTGTGTATAGATCACTTTCGTAGGCGGACGACTGAAAGCTTAGAGGAAATAACAGAAGAAGTTATAGATGATCCAACCGAAGACTTGATAAGTAATTTAACATTAAGAATGATAATGTCAAAATTACCGGAAGATGAACAAGAATTGATTTTTTTCCGATATGTAAACGAAATATCTGTTACAGCAATTTGCAAAATCACTGGGTTATCCCGCTTTGCTGTTTATCGGAAATTATCTAAATCTTTGAAATGGTTGAAAGAGGAATTATTGAAGGAGGGATTTTCAAATGGATAATAAATTAAAACGGAACATTCAAAAAGCATTTGAAGCCCCACAACCAAACCGGCAGGAAAAGATACGATTTTTAAGAACATTACCCGCGCCAAGAATTAGTATGTTTCGCTTTATATTAGTACAGGCATCATACATGAGGAAAATGACATTGGTGTTTTCTGTTCTGTTGCTGCTGCCTGCGGTGATCGGGGCTAATTATATCAGCGAAAATACATTATGGATCGTGTCTGCGTTTGTGCCGATTTTAGGGCTTTTGGCAGTAGCGGAAAGCACCCGCTCCACGATGTATGGAATGAGTGAATTTGAAATGTCTACCCGGTTTTCTTTGAAAAGTGTGGTGATGGCAAGAATGAGCGTTTTAGGCGTACTTGATTTCATTGTTTTAGCCTGTGCCATTCCACTGTGTTACACCGGAAGCAGATTTTCTCTATTGCAAACAGGACTATATCTGCTTGTACCATATATGTTGACTGTCAACATCAGCTTATGGATCATTCGTCACTTCCAAAGCCGAGAAACGATTTATGTATGTATGAGTGTTGCAGCATTGATTGGCGGAGCTAATGTCGGACTGCATTTTATCACAGATCTTATATACCAAAATGCCTACATTGTTTGGTGGTTTATTTTATCAGTTCTCCTATTTGCAGGAATGGCGCATGAGATATATTTAGCAATAAAACAAACGGAGGAATATACATGGAACTTATCATTGACAGACTAACAAAGCAATTCCAAAACAAAATCGCAGTAGACCGTGTCAGCCTGCGTTTGCATAGCGGAGTTTTTGGCCTTTTGGGTGCGAACGGTGCCGGGAAAACTACCCTTATGCGTATGCTCTGTGGCATCCTACAACCCACGAGCGGTACTATCACTTTTGATGGTATGGACGTCCGTGAAGAAGGCTATCGAGCAATATTAGGGTACCTGCCTCAGGATTTCGGCTATTATCCTGAATTTTGTGCAATGGATTTTCTGTTGTATATGGCGGCATTGAAGGGACTGCCCAAGCAGTCAGCTAAACGGCGAGCAAATGAACTTCTGGAATTGGTCGGCCTGCAAGACATGAGCCGCAAAAAGATTAAAACATTTTCGGGCGGTATGAAGCAGCGACTGGGGATCGCTCAAGCACTGCTGAATAACCCGAAGCTGCTGATCCTCGACGAACCCACCGCCGGACTAGATCCCAAAGAACGAGTACGTTTCCGAAACCTTATCCAACAACTCGGCAAAGACAGTATCGTACTTCTCTCTACTCATATCGTTTCCGACATCGAGCATATTGCCGATGAGGTACTTATGATGAAAGATGGAAATCTGATTTACCACGGAGCATGGGATGAACAAATGGGTGATTTAGAGAGCTTATATCTTGCGCAATTTGAGGAGGGTAGTCATGAATAACCTGCTTATCATGTACCGCTTTGAACTGAAAAAGCTTGTGCAGAAGAAGCTGCTGTGGATATCTCTTCTCGTCTGCATGGCAGTTATTGGCTTTTCTATCCTGTTTCCTTTAATGGGCAGTTATTTGGTAAACGGCACGTATGTAGGTACAAACTATGAAGAGCATCTGATCAATCAAGAATACCGAAAAGCACTCAGCGG
>JAZQSP010000127.1:0-24179 GCA_045630205.1 Faecalimonas sp.
TTGAAACAGGTGACGCTGAGGATGATGGTAAAACATACGAGGACATTCTCCCAGGTGATGTATTATCAAAAGATCCTACAGTAAAAAACACTGGTTTATATGATATGTATACACGTGTTATCGTAACATTATCAAATGCAAGTGAATGGCTTGCAGCAAGTGATAAATATTCGCTTGTGAGCACTGATCCAAATGCAGATAACTCTCTAATTTTGGAAAGCTTGATTAATCGTAATGCTAGTTGGAAGCGTTTTGATGCTCCGACATATAACGCTACAGCAAATACACTTACTTATGTATACTACTATGATCAAGTGGTTGCAAAAGAAAGTGCTGCTCTTCCTGTGTTTACGACAGTAACAATCCCATCACAGCTTCAGCAAAGTGATATGGATTATGGAGTAGGTGCAGACTTTACAATTAATGTAAAGGCGGAAGCGGTTCAAAGTAGAAACATGGTTCCAGACAATGCTAATTTAGATGGAAAGAATGCAGCATATTTTGCATTCAATACAACTGCACAATGGCAAGCTGGAACAGACTATGATTATCCAGAACCTACAACACCATAAAAAGTGACGTAAATAATAATGGAGGGAAATGAAAATGACAAACAATAAAACTACTAGAAGAGCTTTGCTTAGCAGTGCACTTTCATTGGTTCTCTGTATGGCAATGCTTATTGGAACAACGTTCGCTTGGTTTACAGACAGCGTAACTTCTACTGGTAACATCATTAAGTCCGGTACACTCGATGTGACTATGGAGTGGGCTGACGGTAAGACTGATCCTACCAGCACAACATGGAAGGATGCTTCTACCGGTGCTATCTTCGATTATGCATTATGGGAGCCTGGATACACAGAAGTTCGCCATATTAAAATCGGCAACGCAGGTTCTCTTGCACTTAAATATCAATTAAACATTGTTGCAAATGGCGAAGTTTCTGAACTTGCTGATGTAATTGATGTTTATTACGTTGACCCAGCAGTCCAAGTTGCTGACCGTACTACTCTTACCGCAGATATGAAGATTGGTACTCTTACAGAGGTTCTTGATGCTATTAGCACTACCGCTTCTGGCCATTTGCTTGCTGGAGAAAACGATACTATTACTCTTGCACTTAAGATGCAAGAATCTGCTGGTAACGAATATCAAGGACTTTCTATTGGTTCTGGTTTTTCAGTACAACTTCTTGCAACTCAACTTACCTCAGAAGAGGATAGTTTTGATAACCAGTATGACAAGATGGCTACCATCGACAATAAAGAAGAATTGTTAGAGGCTCTTGCAGCAGATTATGATTTAATTCAGCTCGGTGCTAATATCGCGCTCACTGATAGCATTGTAATTCCTGCCGACAAGACCGTAGCAATTGATCTCGCTGGTTATACTATAAGTCAGGAAAAAGGAGATATCAGTACTTCTTTCGCTATGATTTGTAACAAGGGTGCTTTGACTGTTAAAGATAGCGTTGGTGTTGGTAAGATTAGTTTTGCTGATACTACACCTTATACTGCTGACATTGGTTGGGCATCCAATACTATTCGCAACGAAGGTACTTTAAATGTTAATGGTGGTACTATTGAAAATCTTACTGCAGAGTCGGTTATGAAGTTCAGTTATCCTCACGCGATTGACTGCTATCCAGGTTCTGTAACCAATGTTAACGGCGGTACTGTAAAGAGTTTGAACTACGATTCTATTCGTATGTTCTGCAACAGCACTACTCTTGCTACCACAGTGAACATTAACGGTGGTACTATTGTTAACCGCGTAAGTTTCCAGAATCCTAACAACAATACCCATACACCAGGATATGGCGTTTTAAATATTGCAGGTGGAAACTTTGTCACAACTGGTAACGTTAGCGCCAACGTAAGATTACTCAACTTCAGCAGAGATGTTAGTAATATGAAAGCTACTGTGACTGGTGGTACATTCGACAAGGGCTTCAAAACTCAAGATCATGCGAACTGCAACGTAAAAACTTCTGATTGGTTGAACTATAACGGTGCAGAGGCTGTTGCAACTACTGACAGCGAATTGAAAAACGCTCTTGCACATGGAGGAACTATCGCACTCGCTTCTAACATTACTACAGCCGAGAATACTTTTGTTGTTCCTAGCGGCAAGACTGCTACTCTTAAGATGAATGGCCATACTATTGACGGTACTTTCAATGCAACATCTAACGCAAACAAGAACTTGTTTGATATCAAAGGTACTCTTATCGTTGATGGTGAAGGTCTTATCACTATGAACACCACAGGTCTTAACATGGGATGGAATGCCATGAGCTGCATCCTCTGTGTTAATGGTGGAGATTTAACCGTGAATAACACAACAATTGTGAATAAAGGTGGCACTGATATGGCTTATGCCATCGACACCAACCCTTGGAATTCTGCAAGTAATACAATTCTTGATGTTGTTCTTAATAATGTAAAGGTTGAATCTACCTATCGCGGCATCCGCGTTCGTGATAACGGTCCGTATCTTGTAAAACTTGTTGCTACCGATTCCGATATTGATGAAATTTGGTATCAGAAATATGCAGCTGGCGACAATGTTAACAAAGGTAACTACGGAATTCTAGTAGAAGTTATTTTGAATAACACTACTTGCGATACAAGCCGTGTAGACTCAAGTGTTTTAACTATAAACTAACACTTTTAATTCCACCCAACTCCCTTCGGGGAGTTGGGTAGTAATCAAATGACATAAAAAAATATATCTTTTGATTGCTAAAAGGTATTACCAAAAAGGAGAATTATAAAAATGACAAAACAAAAAACAACCAAGCGTGCTTTACTTTCAAGCATCTTATCCTTGCTAATGTGCATATCTATGTTGATTGGTAGCACATTCGCTTGGTTTACAGACAGTGTGACTTCTAGCAATAATAAAATTGTTGCTGGTAATTTGAAGATTGATTTGTTGTTAAAAGACATGGATGACAATTGGACTTCCATTAAAGATTCTAACAAAGCAATCTTTGATTATGAAAACTGGGAGCCGGGATATACCGATGTGAAGGTTCTGAAAGTTGTCAACAAAGGAACATTGGCATTGAAGTGGATGGCAAAGTTTGTGTCTGCAGACGAATTAACAGCACTTGCAGATGTAATTGATGTATATGTCAACACAAGCGTTCAGGATATTCCTACTGACCGTGCAGATATCAGCACTTGGGAAAATGTTGGTACTGTTCGAGAGTTTGTCAATTCAATTCAAACTACCACCAATGGCAATCTTGAAGCTAATGCCTCAGCATACCTCGGAATTGCTCTTAAAATGAGAGAGTCTGCAGGTAATGAATACCAGAATATGTCACTTGGCGGAAGTTTCGACATTCAGATTGTAGCTACTCAGCTTACATATGAGAATGATAGTTTTAATAACCTATATGATGAGGATGCACAACTTGACTTTGCTCCTGTCTCTAATGCAAATGAGTTGAAAGTTGCACTTGCAAATAAGGAAGAAAATATTGTATTAACCAAAAACATTGTAGTTGATAATTCTCTTGATGTGAACTATGATGCTAACATTGATGGAGCTGGTTTCACTGTTGCTCGCGCAGATGGATACACCGGAACACTGTTCAGTGTGGCAACTGGATCGACATTGATAATTAACAACATGGTGATTGATGGTGGTGCTGTTTGGAGTGGTCGTAGCATTTACGGTAGCAATACCTCTAACAGTGGTATGACGGCTACTGGCAATCTTATTGCTACAACCGGCAATGCTAATCTTGTATTAAATGCCGACACTATTCTTCAAAATAATGATGGTGCCAGTGCAGTTTCTCTTGCAACAAGAGGCGGTGGCACATTGACACTTAATGGCGCACAAATTATCAACAATCGTGCTGCCGGTGGTGCTGCAATCTGGGGTGGTGGAAACATCATTATTAATGACGGCTCCAAGATTAACGGAAACCATGCAACTAGTATTGGCGGTGCTATTCGTATGGTAGATGGTTACAACAAAATCACGTTCACCATGAATGGCGGTGAAATGAACTATAACACTAGCGCTGGAACTGGTGGTGCAATTTGGGGTGGTAACAGAGCAACTTACATCTTTAATAGCGGCGAAATGGCATACAACTCTGCTAATGCCGGCGGAGCTATTTGGACAGGTACATACGAAAATTATACTATAACAGGAGATTTCGATATGCACGACAATAGTGCAACTGAGCTTGGTGGAGCAATACGTTTCTCTGATCATGCATCACTCACTATGACAGGTGGCAAAGTATATAATAATACAGTAAATGGTAAAAGCAGTGCATTCTATTTGAATAACAACTCTACATCGATTACAGGTGGAAGTATTAGTGATAACTTTAGCTATTCCGGTGGTCTTGGTTTGACAATCGGTGCTGCTGATGTTGATGGAGTAATTGCTTTCGGCCTTTCTACAAACCACAACACTGCTTATTTAGCAACAGAATTTAGTGAGATCAAATTCACAGTGAATGAAAGTGCAACAAACTTTAGCAAATTTAATTTCCAACCTGCAACAGGTTACACCTATACAGAAGGTGATGAAGCGAAGTTAATCTGTATGAATGAAGGTTATAGCACATATTGGGATGCAGCAACTGGAACTTTCCGTTTGCAAGCGAACTAATAAGCTTTGAAAGCCCGAGTTTAACACTCGGGCTCTTTTTGACTCTAAATCTGTAGTAGAGGTTGAATTTTTCAAAAATTATTATTGCTACCTTTCTTAACTTATGACTAATTTTATGTTAAACTGAAAAGAGAAAATATGAATAATAAAACTGAAAACACAACCACTCCGTATGATGATGTTCATTGGACGATGTTAAATGATTGTCCCAAACTTATCATACCAGTGGTAAATGAAATGTTTCACAAGAGACATAGCAACACGGAAGACGTAAAAGTACTCAATAGCGAATTTTTTATTAACAAGCAGAATGGAAAACAGATTGCACTACAGGCAAGTGAAGTGTCAGGAGACAAGCTAACAGTACAGTTCCCTAACACAGCGATTCTATATTTGCGCCATAACAAGAATACACCATCACTGATGCAAATCGAAATTCGTGTACCAGGAACAGCATGCAGTTATTGCGTTCCAGTGATGTATGATTGTTGATATGTCTAAGAAAGTTTTGGAACATCTGGCGATGAAATATTCCAATGTAAAGAAAGGGGTAAGCGACATTATGGGTGGAAAGATTTTAGAATATCCGACAAAAACTGCTTGGCGTCAAGGTATGCAAGAAGGCATGCAACAGAGTGTATTAGAACTTTTACAAGATATCGGGAATGTTTCAGAAGAATTGCAAAACCGTATATCAAGCGAATTAGATTTAGAAGTGTTAAAAAAATGGTTAAAAATTGCAGCAAAGTCAGAATCTATTGAGCAGTTTATAGAGAAATGTGATATGAAAGGGTTGATAAGTATGTTTGATTATTACAGGCAATTATTAAGAGAAGCAGATGAAGGGACGGAGCAGAAGGAGCAGTTAACTAACCAGAGGCAACAATTGGAAGAACAGGAACAGCAGTTGACTGAGAAGGAACAGCAGTTAGCAGAGGAGCGCAAGCGAAATGCAGAGTTAGAAGCTAAAATAGCAGAATTAATGAATCGATAATATGTTATTTTGAAGAATAGTAGCCAACGCTTAAGAGCGTTGGCTACTGCTATATTTGTAGGTTTTCTATTGAATATTTTAGAGTAAAGTTGTATAATATAATAGACTGTGGGATTTTATGTTTTTTGATATTTAAAACTAGGAGAGATGACGATGATTAAAAAGAATGTCACAAAGCATGCATTGATTCTTAGCATCATTTCAATGCTTCTATGTTGTTCTATGTTTATGGGAACAACTTATGCGTGGTTTACAGACAGTGTAACTAGCGACAACAACATAATTTCTTCCGGAACTTTGGATGTTGATTTCTTGAAATATAATACAGAAACACAGGTGTATGAATCGATTGCCAACAAGGAAGGCGCCATTTTCACAGAGAAGAATGGTATGAATTGGGAGCCGGGCAAGACAGAAGTTGTACATTTTCTTGTGCAGAACAACGGTACATTGTATCTTAAGTACAATTTCTTCCTTTCGGTGTTGAATCAAGGGTTAATAGGTGCTCTTGAGTATGCAGTTGTTGAAGGGAATTATACAACGGTTAGCACATTGGATTCATGGGATAAGATTGTTGCTCATGTTGGAACTGAAAACGTTAAGACACTCGCCGAGGGTAAATATGCTCTTTATCCGGAAAGTGATTTGGCACCAAAGGATGATGCTAATGGAAATGACAAGAGATATTTCGCATTGGCTGTTCACATGGGTGAAAGTGTAAGTAACGATTACCAGGGGAAATCTATTTCTATTGATGCTTCCATCTTTGCAACGCAAGCGTCGAAGGAAGGGGATAGTTTTGGCACATCATACGATGCAGATGCTACATATAATTACGTGAACTATGATGACAACGTGGATTTTACAACGTTGTGGAATGAGGTACAAGAAGGTAACACGATTAATCTTCAAAAAGACTTGACTGTTGCCGGATTGACTGTAGATAAAAATCTAACGATTGATGCAGCAGGAAAAGCAATGACGATTACAGATGGTATTACATTTGCTGCAGATAAGACTTTGACAATTAAAAATGCTAAGATGAATTCGTTATCTGTATCAGGCAATGGTACACTTGGGCTCTCAAGCGTAACTATTAACAACGTGGGGGATGGAGTTGCCCCAATAAGTGATGCAGAGACGCAGACACATGCATTGCATATTAACAATGCTAATTTGAAGCTTATTGTAAAAGGTTATACTGTAATAACCGGCGGTATGAGTGGTGACGGTATTCATGTTGGACCAGGTTCTACATTGGATTTGTCCGGAACCGGTAAGCTCGTGGCTGTTGGAAACGCAGGTGTAGAGGACAAGGCATCAACAAGTGAAGGTGGAAGTGGTATTGGTTGTGAAGGTGCAATCAA
This sequence comes from Faecalimonas sp., assembly GCA_045630205.1. Lineage (GTDB taxonomy): Bacteria > Bacillota > Clostridia > Lachnospirales > Lachnospiraceae > Faecalimonas. The sequence goes on from JAZQSP010000127.1 coordinate 7,009, forward strand.
TATTCATGAAATGGCCAACCTGACAGCAGAAGGTTATGGTAAGAATGGATTTGGTATTGGCGGAAATGGAGTAAATGTTTCGATTGAGAAAACGAACATTGCATATGTAAAAGGCGGATTTGTTCAGTCGGGATTTGTTAGCGATACAAAGTATGGTAAGACAGAGCTGGAAGGCGGTGCGGCTATCGGTGGTGCAACGATTACATTAAAGAATGTTACTGTTGAAAAGGCTGAAGGCGGAAGCAAGGCGGCCGGAATCGGTGCACAATTCCATCAGGCAGTTACAATTGATATTGCAGACAGTACGATTAAGTCAGTAATCGGTGGAAATGCATCGGCTGGTATTGGTGGAAGCCGTATGGCAGCAGGTAATCAGGGAACTCAGACTGTTAATATCACAATTACGAATTCCACGATAAATGCTGTAGGTGGAGAATATGGTGCAGGTATTGGTTCTGGATATGACACATACTGTGCTCATCCATCGCCAATATGTACGATTAATATTAAAGGCACATCGAAAATCAATGCTACAGGTGGCAAGTACGCTGCGGGTATCGGAACTGGATTCCATGCAGGAGGTCTTGCAGGTGGAATTGAGAGTACTGTAGAAGTGACGGCAGTATCGGGAGAAAAATTCTATAAGAATGAGTATACACAGGCACAAGATATTGGATTTGGTGTTGTGGATCCTGCACGTGAAGGACAGACTGCAGTGGGATGTACATTCGATAATAAGGGTGTTGAGGTAAAGGTTGTTAATCCATAGGATAAAATAGAATAAAAAGTATCTAAATGGGGAAAACGGTTAATACCGCTTTCCCCATTGTTATTGATTCATGTATTAAAATTTGTGTTCTTGTAGTTTTTCTACAATCTCCGGAAATTCCATTCCATGTGATGCTTTCACAAGTACAGTATCGCCTTTTTTGAGGAACTTCTCAGCCTGTGATAAGAATTCAGCCTTTGTCCCAAAATATCTGACTTCTGAATTTGAATACGAAGCACCTTTTGCAGTATTCTCAGAGAGACCACCGATGCAGATAACAAGGTCGATGTTCTTCTCTGCGGCATGTTTTCCGACGCCGTAGTGAAGCTCTTTTTCATTTTCACCAAGCTCAAACATGTCTCCCAAGATAGCAACTTTGCGGGTGTCAGCCGTAGCAAGTACGTCGAGAGAGGCTTTCGTTGATACTGGGTTCGCATTGTAGCAATCGTCAATAATCATAAGACTGTCAGTCTCAATAAGGTTATTTCTTCCGGATACCGGAACAAGTGCCTCAATACCTGCTTTGATTTCTTCTGCACTAAGTCCGAGTTCACGTCCTACTAAAGCACCGGCAAGTGCATTGTACACCATATGGTGTCCCGGAATCGGAATGGTAACGTCTAATGAGTTATCCCCAAGGCAAAGTGTACAAGATGTTCCTTTGAGCGACAGACTGTGGATACCTTTTGCGAACGCATCCATCTCCGTGGATAGTCCAAAGTAGAGAGGTGCATATCCATCCCAATCTTTGACGGTAATGAGTTTGTCATCATCGCCGTTTAGGATGATAGTTGCATTTGGCTGTGCAAAGTCAAACATTTCTGTCTTGGCTTTCAGGATGCCGTCTCGGTCACCGAGATTCTCCAGGTGACAAAGTCCAATATTGGTAATGACACAGAAATCCGGTCTTGCCATCTTTGCGAGGCGGTGCATTTCACCAAAATCGCTGATTCCCATCTCGAGCACCGCAACTTCATGCTCGTCGCGGATATTGAAGATGGTGAGTGGAAGACCAATCTCATTGTTAAAGTTTCCTGCCGTTTTTAATACGTTATATTTCTGTGAAAGGACAGAGCCAATCATCTCTTTGGTGCTTGTTTTTCCAACACTGCCGGTAATGCCGACTACTTTGATATCAAGAGATTGGCGGTAATGCTCAGCAAGGTCTTTGAGAGCTTGCACGGAAGAGTCCACCAATATGTATGGATGGGATACGCCCTCAAGAACCACCTCACTTAAAGTACACAGAGCTCCTTGTTCCATCACCTGTGGGATGAAAGAGTGTCCATCTACGCGGGCACCTTTGATTGGTACGAATAAGAAACCTTCTTCCACCTTTCGGCTGTCGATGGCAACGCCCGTCACTTCCATATCTAATTTCGATGCATCACCGTAGTAATGTCCGCCACTTGCAGTAGCGATTTGTCTTAGTGACATTGCTTTCATAATATGTTTCTCCAATTATGCGTTGTAACGCGCTAATGATTTTTCAATAATCAGTTCGCAGAGTTCACCGTATTCAATGCCGGCTGCCTTTGCCTCCTGAGGAAGAAGACTGGTTGCTGTCATACCAGGAAGAGTATTGACTTCGAGGCAATAGATATCCCCTTTTTCATCCAATAAGAAGTCAGCGCGAGAGTAGATGTCAAGCTTCAATGACTTGAATGCAAGCTCTGTTGCGCGCTGCATTTTTTTAGCAATCTCATCCGGAATCGGTGCTGGACAGATTTCCTCTGTTGCACCTGCCTGATATTTGTTGGCGTAGTCAAAGAATCCGGTCTTTGGAATAATTTCGATTACCGGAAGTGCTTTGCCGTCGATAATACCGCAAGCAAATTCGCGGCCTTTGATGTAAGGCTCGATGACAACTTCGTCTTCATATTTAAATGATTTTTCAATTGCTTCTATGTATTCTTCTTCAGTATTTACAATGTACACACCGATGCTGGAACCACCGGAACAAGGTTTTACAACAACAGGAAGTGAGAGACCAAGTTCTGCAAGAACAACATCCTTTTGTGCTTTTTTGATAGAAGTGCCAAGTGGTGTTGGAACGCCTGACATTTTGAAAATCTTCTTGGCGATACCTTTGTCCATGGCAAGGGCGCTTCCTAAGTAGTTCGGTCCCGTGTAGCGGATACCAAGGAGGTCGAATGTCGCTTGTAGCTTACCATTTTCACCGACGTCACCGTGAAGACCCATGAATACGATGTCTGCCATGCGACAGATTTCGACTACATTTGGTCCGAGGAAGCAATCAGACTGATCCTCTCGGGATGCTTTGATAGCTGCGAGGTCAGGCTCAGTGGTCTTGATGCCTTCTGCAATCTCAAGTCCTGCACCCGGAAGTGTAAATACTTCTTCTAATTTATCTGTGTCGTAAGGAAAACCGAGGTAAACATCCAATAGGAAAGCCTCGTGTCCTCTTTCGCGAAGTGTTCTGCAGATTCCGGCACCCGAAGCGAGAGATACGTCACGCTCTGTGCTTAAGCCACCTGCTAATACAACAATTTTCATAACCAATATACTCCTTTATTATTCTGTAGCCCCCATTTGATTCAATAAGGTTTGCTTTTCGTCGAATAATTTCTGTGATAAATCCACGTAAACTTTGTGTGGATTGAAAAGACGTTTTGTTTCATCCCATAAGGTGTCTTTTTCTTGTTTGCAGTAAGCAGCAATCTCCATCACGCTCGGTGATTCGTATACGCACTGGCCATTTTGGAAGATTGGAACTAAGATTTCGCGCATATGGTATGTGCCACCGTACAGTTTTGTCTTTTTCCAAGGTTCTAACGGGTCGAAGATACGAAGGTCCTGTGACTCGTCAAAGGTCTCATCCACAAAGCAGATTAAGTCTGCGCGAAGTTTACCTGTCTCATTGTCATAGATACGGTAAACGGTCTTGTTACCAGGGTTTGTAACCTTCTCTGTATTTTCAGAAAGTTTGATTTTGGAGACAAAACTTCCGTCCTCCTGCTGAATTGCAGCAAGCTTATATACACCACCGAAAGAAGGACAATCCTTCGAAGTGATAAGGTTCGTACCCACACCCCAGGAAGTAATCTTAGCTCCTTGAATCTTCAGATCGTGAATCAGGAATTCATCCAGGTCATTAGAAGCGGAGATAACCGCTGTTTCGAATCCTGCCTCATCTAACATTTTACGAGCCTTCTTTGATAAATATGCAAGGTCACCGCTGTCAAGGCGGATTCCGTAATTTTTGAGTTCAATACCGGCTTTTCGCATTTCCGTAAATACGCGAATGGCATTTGGCACACCGGATTTCAATGTATCGTAAGTATCAACCAGCAAAATACATGCGTGAGGATACAGATTTGCATAAGTCTTAAATGCGGTATATTCATCTTCAAAACTCATAATCCAGCTATGCGCATGTGTTCCTTTTACAGGTACATCGAAAAGTTGTCCTGCAAGTACGTTAGAGGTTCCGATACAACCGCCAATCATGGCAGCTCTTGCACCGTAAAGTCCTGCATCCGGTCCCTGTGCACGGCGAAGTCCGAATTCCATGATGCCGTCTCCCTCTGCCGCATGTACCACGCGGGCAGCCTTGGTTGCAATCAGAGACTGGTGATTGATAATATTCAAAATCGCTGTCTCAATCAACTGTGCTTCCATAATCGGGGCCACAACCTTGATCAGAGGTTCCTTTGGAAATACAACAGTTCCTTCCGGAATTGCGTAGATGTCTCCACTGAAGTGGAATCCACTCAGATAATGTAAAAATTCTTCGTTGAAAATATTCAGGCTACGAAGATATTCAACATCATCATAAGAAAAGTTAAGGTTCTTGATGTACTGGATTACCTGGTCGAGACCGGCAGCGATAGAGTAGCCGGATTTGTTCGGATTGGAACGGAAAAACATATCAAATACTACGGTTTCGTTTTCCTGTCGTTCGAAGTATCCCTGCATCATTGTTAATTCGTACAAATCAGTTAATAGGGTTAGATTACGTCTGTCCATTATAGTCACTCCTTTGTATGTATGGGAAAAATCCCTTTCCAATTAGTATAACACAAATCTTGCCTTTGGAAAGATAGTTTTGTATAATAATTTATAATGTATGTAAAAAAGAGGATAGAAACATGAATAATACACAGAAGAAACGAGTATCAGGAATATTACTTCACCCAACATCCCTGCCATCACCGTACGGAGTGGGGGATTTGTGGAAGGAAGCATACAGTTTTATAGATTTTCTGGAAGGCTCCGGTCAACACCTGTGGCAGATATTGCCGCTTACGTCGACAGGATTCGGTGATTCGCCGTATCAGAGTTTTTCTGCATTTGCAGGGCAGCCGCTTCTTGTCAGCCCAGAGCATTTGGTGGAATTGGGACTTCTCAGGATGGAGGATTTGGATGATTGTCCTGTCGGAACCGGTGACAGGGTGGATTACGGAGCAATAATTCCGTGGAAGACAAAGATTTTGCGAATGGCAGCAGGACGCTTTGAAAAAGTGGCACGTACAGAACTACGTAATGAATATCAGAAGTTTGTCAGTGCGAATCTGTTTTGGCTGGAGGATTATGCACTCTACATGTCATGTAAGGACCATCATGAAGGAAAATCATGGCTGGACTGGGAAAAAGGATATCGCAAGCCTACGGCTTCTGCAAAGAAGCGTATGAAGAAACAGTTTGCAGAGGATATTAAATATTATTACTTTGTGCAGTTTATGTTCCATAAAGAATGGGCGGCAATAAAAGCATATGCCAATGAAAAAGAGGTTAAAATTATAGGAGATATTCCACTGTTTGTTTCGCTTGACAGTGCCGATGTATGGGCGAATCAGGGTCTGTTCCAGTTGGATTCCAAAGGATATCCGACTTCGGTTGCAGGAGTTCCGCCGGATTATTTCTGTGAGGAAGGACAGCTTTGGGGCAATCCTCTTTATGATTGGAAGAAGCATAAGAAGACAGGCTACAAATGGTGGATAGCACGTGTGCGTCAGCAGTTGGCGATGTGTGATATTCTCCGTATTGACCATTTTAGGGGATTGGAAAGTTACTGGTCTGTTCCGGCGGGCGAGGAGACTGCCATAAACGGAACATGGGTCCCGGGACCGAGAGAAGAGTTGTTCCAGGCAATTGAAAAAGAGCTTGGCAAGGATCTTCCGATTATCGCAGAAGATTTAGGGTTAATTACACCTGAGGTACATGCACTTCGCGAAAAACTAGGTTTTCCGGGCATGAAGATTCTGCAGTTTGCATTTGAGGCAGAAGGTGAGAGTACATATCTTCCGCATCAATTTACAGATACGAACTGCGTGTGCTACACAGGAACTCATGATAACGATACAACGCGCGGTTGGTATGAGAGTGTGAAGGATTACTCCAGAGACAAGGTGCGCTGCTATATGAATACAGACGGCGGTCTGATTTCTTGGGACTTTATCCGCACCTGTCTTGGTACGGTTGCAAAATACGCCATATTCCCATTGCAGGATGTGCTTGGCGTGGGAAGTGAAGGCCGAATGAATACACCGGGCGTGTCAGGGGAAGAGATACATAACTGGGCATGGCGTTATAGGAAAGAAGATTTGAATGAGGGACTGGCGAAAGAGCTTGCCAGAATTACACGACTTTACGGACGTTAGTTAAAAATATTTGAACTTGTTTGTAACATATGTTATTACTAAGTTCATCATTGACAAAACTATCACTACGGTGATACAATTTGGCTAAAGACGAGGTGTAAAATATGATACTTCGAGCATATCAAGAAATTTATCTGAGTAAAGCACAATCTGGACGTTATGGCAGAAACCAAGGGGCAGGAATTGCACATCGAATTGCAGGAGCATATGGGGCGTTCGAGAGAGTATTGGATTGGCTGGGCAGTGGCTTATTATCAATGGTGTTCGGGAAGAAAGTACAGTGATATTTTCAAAGTGGTTTCTTTTGAGGATTTGCAAATGATGTATTACACCTTGCACGAGGCAGATATTTCAAAGTTTGTAGATATTATAGATACTCGTATGAAGGAGCATTTTCCAACAACTCATTTGAAGCGTATTCGTACAGCCTATGGTCTCACACAGGTAGAACTTGCGAAACGTTCCGGTGTTAGTCTTCGCTCTATTCAGATGTACGAGCAACGTAATAAGGATATTAACAAAGCCAGTGTTGATACCATTTATAGTATTGCCAAGGTTTTGGGCTGTACTATGGAGGACCTGGTGGAATAGAGAGGTTAAAGATTATGATAAGATTTATCATTGGATGCATATTTTTAGGAACAGTCTTACTGCTTTCGTATCTTATATTTCCAATTGTATGGCTTGTTGGGAAATGCAACCCACAAGCGAAGGATTATTTCTCCTTGCGATTTATTCAATGGGGATTCGAAGTGATTCTGTGGATTGCAGGGACAAAGGTTACAGTAATTGGAAAAGAAAACATGCCGGACGAAGCGGCTCTTTATGTGGGAAATCACAGAAGCTTCTTTGACATACTCATCATGTATGTACAGTGCAAGGATTTGACGGGATTCGTGGCAAAGGATTCTCTTGATAAGATTCCGTCACTTCGCGTGTGGATGCGCTATGCGTACTGTCTCTTTCTTGATCGTAAGGATATCAAGCAGGGTATGAAGACTATTTTGCAGGCAATTGATTATGTGAAACAGGGTGTATCTATCGGCATTTTCCCAGAAGGAACAAGGAATGACGGAGAGGAACTCAGCATGCTTCCGTTTAAAGAAGGCTCCTTTAAGATTGCATTGAAGACTGGATGTCCGATTGTGCCGGTTGCCATTAACAATTCCGCAGAGATATTTGAGAATCATTTTCCAAAGCTTAAGAAGACACATGTGGTGATAGAGTATGGAAAGCCGATATATCCTAGTGACCTTACCAATGAAGAGAAAAAGCATGTTGGCATGACTTGCCAAAATATCATACGAGAGATGCTTCAAGTGAACTCCAAACTAGTGTAAAGTGTTGTGTTTTGGGCACATACAGGATTTTTGTTGCTCCAATACCCAAAAATAAGAGAAAAATGGAATAATATTTATGCTTTTGGGCATATGTAAAAAGATTGAGTTGTAATACCCCAAGAATTTATAAAAACATGGGTCTGGCAACTCGATTTTTTTGTATATGCCCAATTAACGAAAATAGGTCTTTTTTACTATCATCCTGTGTATGATAGTAGTGAAATCATATATGAGGTTGTCATGAAAAAATATATCCTAGCCATATTATGTATGAGTATCTTATGCCTTTTTGCAGGCTGTTCCACAGAGAAAATCAGCACAGAAAAACTGAGAGATATCGAGTTTACGGTTGTTCCGAATAAGGACATTCCCGAAGAACTAGAGGAGATGATTGATGAGAAGGGCGAGGAGCCTTTCAAACTAACCTATGCGGATGACGGCACACTTTATATTGCGGTGGGCTACGGCAAACAGCCGACCAGTGGTTACAGCATCAAGGTGACGGAAGCTTACGAGACGGAGAATGCCATCTATATACACACGAACCTGATAGGACCGGCTAAAGATGAGAAGATATTGGAGCGGGCGACGTATCCGTATATTGTAGTCAAGACAGAGTTTATCGATAAAAATGTTGTTTTTGAGTAAAGGAGTAAAAGCATGGAAGTGATAACGAGACAAATCGAGACAAATCAGGTGGATAAAAGGCTTTTTGACCAGTTTATACTGGATGAAGATTTCAATGTGCCGGACAGTAAAAATGATGTAGAGAAAATTGTGAGCAGCGAAGGGCGCGTCAAGATTGACGAAATGAAACCGGTAGAAAACTATCTTCGTATTCAGGGAAAAATAGAGTTCCAGATTCTCTATGTAGCAGAGGGAATTGAGCCCACATTTTCGAGTCTGGAGGGTAAAATTCCATTTGTCGAAATGGTCTATGCCCCGGACGGTGTAGACGCGAATATGGATGTAAAGAGTGCAAGAGCAGAGCTTCATGTACATATGATACATTCTAGAAAGCTCCGCATCAAAGCAATGGTAGAGATGGAAATTGAGTCGGAGAAACAAAACACTTGGGAGATTCCGACGGATGTAGAGAGTGGCGACAGAGTGTATAAAAAGCAAAAAGAGATGGATATGCTCAAGATTCGGACGTCCAAAAAGGACACCTATCGCATTAAGGAAGAGATTACACTTCCGGGAACGAAGGAATCGATTGGCATGATGCTTTGGACGGACATAGCCAATCGCAGAATAGACACGAAACTTGCAGTGGATGAACTGCAGATTATGGGCGAACTTTTGGTATTCTGTTTCTACGAATCACCGGATGGTAAGATTGACTGGATAGAGCAGGCTGTTCCGTATCAAGGTCGTGTGGAATGTTATGGCGTTGATGAGACGATGTTCCATCATGTACAGGCAAGCATGGAGGATGTGCACGCGGATGTGCGTGTAGACGAGGACGGAGAAATGCGTGTGATTGGCATAGAGGGAACGTTACAACTCTTTATTGCTGTGTACGAGGAAGAAAAAATAGAAATGCTTGAAGACCTGTATTCTCTTGAACATAATTGCATTTTAGAAAAGAAGCCGATGGAATATGAGCAGCTTGTACTTCAAAATCACTCAAAATGTAAAGTAATGGAGCGACTTTCAATTCCGGAACTTCGCGGTGATATTTTGCAGATATGTCATAGCAGTGGAAATGTTCGAGTGGATAAAATGGATATGAGAGAAGATGGCATTTTGGTAGAAGGTGCCTTGTATATTAGTTTCCTATATGTAAAGGCTAATGATAACATGCCATTTGATACATGGCAGGGCGTAGTTCCGTTTTCACATCTAATTGAATGTAATGAGATAGATGAAAATCTGAGATATCATATATCTGTGACTTTAGAACAGCTCAGTATTACGTTGCAAGGCGGGGATGAGATAGAAGTGAAAGCGGCGCTTGCATTTCACGGGTTTTTTAAGAGATGCGGACAAATGGAGATGATTCAAAATGTTCGCGTAGAACCTATAGATATGGATGAGGCTGCAAAGCGTCCAAGTATTGTTGGATACTTAGTAAAAGAAGGGGATGACTTGTGGACACTTGCGAAACGTTACAGCACCACAGTCGATGCCATCAAAGAGATGAATGATGTGGGAAATGAACAGATAAAACAGGGCGACAGGTTATTGATTTTTAAAGAAAATATGAGTATACTGTAAGAAGAGTGTATACAAGATACAAAAGAAATACAAAACGAGAAAAGCGAGGAGAAACATGAACGATACCATAACGTTAAAGGCTCTTGCGAAAATTAATCTTGGGTTAGATGTACTTGGAAGAAGAGAGAACGGTTATCACGATGTCCGCATGGTAATGCAGACCATCTATCTGTATGACAATGTGACGCTGACAAAGACAGAAGAGACCGGCATTCATTTGGAGTGCAATCTGTTCTACCTTCCGGTAGACGAAACTAATATAGCATATAAGGCGGCAAAACTTCTGATGGACGAATTTGGCATCAAGGAGGGTGTACGCATTGTACTAGATAAACACATTCCTGTTGCTGCAGGGTTGGCCGGAGGAAGCTCCAATGCAGCAGCAGTTCTAGTAGGAATGAATCGACTGTTTTCATTGGGACTTTCGGTGGAGGACCTTATGAAGCGTGGTGTTACACTTGGTGCGGATGTACCATATTGCGTGATGAGAGGCACTGTGCTTGCGGAGGGAATCGGCGAGATTCTATCGCCGCTTCCGCCACTGCCGAAATGCTGTGTGTTGATTGCAAAGCCTGGAATCAGCGTATCAACAAAAACAGTATATGAGAAACTAGATTCACAGGAAATAGAAGTGCATCCGAATATTGACGGCATTTTAGAAGGGCTGGAGGAACAGAATATTCAGAAGATTGCAGCGTCTATGGGAAATGTACTTGAGACTGTGACTATCGGGGATTATCCGATTATTGAACAAATCAAAGATGTTATGAAAGAATCGGGTGCGCTCAATGCGATGATGAGTGGTAGTGGTCCGACAGTTTTTGGAATCTTTGAAGACCGCGCGAAGGCAAAGGTGGCGAGGCAAAAGCTTCGAGAGTTACAGATTGCAAAGCAAGTTTATATAGCAAATGTACACAATGTCAGGAGGAAATAACATGGGAACAGATTTTCAAGTAGATATGGATCAATTTTTACCGCTTCGAGATGTGGTGTTTAATACGTTACGCCAGGCAATCTTACGTGGGGAGTTAAAACCGGGAGAGCGTCTGATGGAGATTCAGCTTGCCAATAAATTAGGAGTGAGCCGTACACCGATTCGCGAAGCGATTCGTAAATTGGAATTGGAAGGTCTTGTGCTGATGATTCCAAGACGCGGGGCAGAGGTTGCGGAGATTACGGAAAAGAGTCTGCGTGATGTATTGGAAGTGCGCAGTGCATTGGAAGAACTGGCAGTTGAGCTTGCCTGTGAGCGAATCTCGGAGGAGGATGTGGACAAACTCCGTGCTGCAGCAAAGGAATTTGAAGAAGTGTCAAAGGGAGAAGATGTGACTGCGCTTGCAGAGGCAGACGTGAAGTTCCATGACATTATTTATTTTGCCACGGAAAATCAGAGACTCATTCAGCTTCTGTATAATCTGCGTGAACAGATGTACCGTTATCGTGTGGAATATTTGAAAAGAGAAGAGGTACATGCCACATTGTTTGTAGAGCATGAGCATATTATCGAGTGTATTGCGCAGAGGGACAAGTTGGCAGCAAAACGGGCCATCGGTACGCATATCGACAATCAGATGAATGCAGTTGTAGATACGATTCGTACTAAGAAATAAAAAGAAATGTATATTTTTCAGAAATATGGGGACACTAAGGCTATCAAATGTGGAGGTACATAGAGTATGAAAAAGATAAGTGTATTGGCCGGAATCCTAATTTCACTTGTGGTGACCGGCATTGTGGTAAATGCAAAGCAGTCTCAGATGCAAAGGGAGTTAGCAGAAGAGGTGTTTCGTTTTCATGTGCTTGCAAACAGCGACAGTGAAGAAGATCAGGCTTTAAAGATGCAGGTAAAGGAAGCGGTTATTGCCTATATGAAGGAAGAGATTCCGGAGTCTGACAGCGTAGAGACAACAAAGGCATGGGCAAAAAGTCATTTGGATGCGATTGTAAATCTTGCGAAAGCAGTTATTCAAGAGGAAGGATATGACTATCCGGTAACAGCGAAAGTTGCGTTCTGCGATTTTCCGGACAAGACCTACGGAGATATTACATTTCCATCTGGCAGATATGAGGCGCTTCGCATCGAGATAGGTGAGGCAAATGGGCAGAATTGGTGGTGTGTATTATACCCGAATCTCTGCTTTATTGATTCGGTACATGCAGTGGTACCGGAAAAAGGAAAAAAGGATTTGAAAAAGGTACTGGGCGATGACACTTATGAGATGGTGACGGCAACTAGTCGTTTTAAGATTGGATGGTTCTTTTTTTGAGCTGAGGACGGAGGAGACATAAATGTACAAAATGCAAGGATGTGTTCGCTACAGTGAATGCGGAGTAGATAATAAAATGCGGATACCTGCAATTATCAATTATTTTCAGGATTGCACGACAGAGAATTCGGAGAAAATCGGTGTGGGACATGATTATCTTGTGGAAAGAAAACGTGCATGGATTTTAAATTTTTGGCAGGTGGACATTATACGGCGCCCAAAGGTGGGGGAGAGTATAGAAGTCGGCACATGGGCAACCGGGTTCAAAGGTGTATTTGGACCAAGAGATTTTTGCATGAAGACTGCGGAGGGCGAGGAACTTGCCCGTGCGCACTCCCTGTGGGTGTACATAGATACAGAGAGCGGAAGACCGGTAAAACCGACACAGGAAGAGATAGATGTATATGAGGTCGGTGAACCGATTCCGATGGAGGAAGTTTCCAGAAAAATCAAGTCGCCGGAAGGGGCTATAAAGGTTGACACATTTCCGGTACACAAGTATCATATTGATACGAATGAACATGTGAATAACAGCAAATATATTGAGCTTGCATGTGAGGCGCTGCCGGATGGTTTTCATGTTGAGAAACTTCGTGTGGAATACAAAAAAGCAGCTGTTTTGGGCGACAGAATCGTGCTAAAACGAGTGGTAGAACAGAAACGTATCGTGGCAGAACTTTGCGATGAAGAAGGAACCGCATATGCCGTTGTGGAATTTATAGGAGAATAGAAGATGAGATTAGGCAAAAGACAAGTACTGACAGTAGTAAAAAAAGTGGATTTTGGTGTATACCTTGGAAATGATGAGGAGAGAGTATTGCTTCCGAAAAAACAGGTTCCGGCAGGCGTAGAGCCGGGAGATCCGGTGGAAGTATTCCTGTACAAAGATTCAGATGACCGTTTGATTGCAACTACCAATGAACCGAAGGTGGAACTTGGTGAATTGGCAGTTTTGGAAGTTGCAGACACGAACAAATTCGGAGCATTCTTAAACTGGGGATTGGAGAAGGATTTGTTCCTGCCATTTAAGCAACAGACAGCAAAGGTGATGGCGGGGGACAAATGTCTCGTTACACTTTATATTGATAAAAGTGAACGCCTATGCGCAACCATGAAAGTGTATGATTTGCTCCGTACAGACTCGCCATATCAGAAGGATGACACGGTGGAGGGAATCATCTACGACACAAGCGAGGAGTTTGGTGTATTTGTGGCGGTAGACAATCAGTTTTCTGCACTGATTCCAAGGAAAGAAGCATATGGAAAACTTCGTGTCGGACAAACAGTGAAGGCGCGTGTAACGTCTGTGAAAGCAGATGGTAAGCTTGACCTCAGCGTTCGTGATAAGATTCCGATGCAGATGGATAAAGATGCGGAAATGATTTGGAAGCGTTTGCAGGAATGCGGCGGTGCGTTGCCTTTCAATGACAAGGCAGACCCGGAATTGATTAAAAAAGAGTTTAACTTAAGCAAAAATGCATTTAAGCGTGCAGTTGGGAGACTCTTAAAAGAAGGTAAAATAGTAATAGACGATAAATCGATAAAGGTGAAATAAATGAGTTTTGCACATTTACACGTTCACACAGAATACAGTCTGTTGGACGGCTCGAATAAGATAAAAGAATACGTTGCGAGAGTAAAAGAACTGGGAATGAACAGCGCGGCAATCACGGACCACGGTGTCATGTATGGTGTGATTGACTTCTATCGTGCTGCAAAAAATGCAGGAATTAAGCCTATCTTAGGCTGCGAGGTCTATGTGGCACCAGGTTCGCGTTTTGATAAGACTCCGGGTAATAGCAGTGAGGACCGCTATTACCATCTCGTACTTCTTGCGGAGAATGATACCGGATACCAGAACTTGATGAAGATTGTTTCCAAAGGTTTCGTGGATGGTTATTATTACAAACCACGTGTAGATATGGAAGTTCTAGAAAAATACAGCGAGGGTATTATCGCGCTCAGTGCCTGCCTTGCAGGTGAAGTGCAGAAATTTCTTCTTCGCGGCATGTATGCAGAGGCGATGGAAGCTGCAAAACGCTATGAGAATATTTTCGGAAAGAATAATTTCTTCCTGGAACTTCAGGACCATGGTATGCAGGAGCAGGGTATGGTGAATCAGCAGTTACTTCGTCTGTCTCAGGATACGGGAATAGAACTTGTAGCGACGAACGACGTGCATTACACTTATGCAGACGATGAGAAACCACATGACATTCTACTCTGTATTCAGACCGGTAAGAAACTTGCGGATGAAGACCGTATGCGATATGAGGGCGGACAGTATTTTGTCAAATCAGAAGACGAAATGCGTGCGCTGTTTCCGTATGCCTTGGAGGCGATAGAAAATACACAGAAGATTGCAAATCGTTGTAACGTAGATTTTGAATTTCATGTAACAAAACTTCCAAAATATGATGTACCGGAAGGCTACACCGCATGGGAATATTTGAATAAGCTTTGCTTTGACGGATTATATCAGAAATATGACAATCCGGAAGGAGAACTGACGGAGCGGTTAAATTATGAATTAAACACCATTAAAAACATGGGCTATGTGGATTATTTTCTGATTGTATGGGATTTCATCAATTATGCCCGCACAAACGGAATTATGGTTGGTCCGGGACGTGGGTCTGCAGCGGGAAGTATTGTTTCATATACTCTTGGCATCACGAATATTGATCCGATTAAGTATCAGCTTCTGTTTGAGCGTTTCCTCAATCCGGAGCGTGTCTCTATGCCCGATATTGATATTGACTTCTGTTACGAGAGAAGACAGGAGGTTATCGATTATGTGGTTCGCAAGTACGGTGCAGAAAATGTGGCACAGATTGTCACATTTGGAACCTTGAAGGCAAAGGCCGTAGTTCGTGATGTTGGACGTGTCATGGATTTGCCGTATGCACTCTGCGACAGCATTTCCAAAATGATTCCAAATGACCTCGGAATGACCTTGGAAAAGGCATTGGATACAAGTACAGAACTTCGTGAATTGTATCAGAAGGACGAGCAGGTACACGAACTGATTGAGGTATCAAAACGTTTGGAAGGTCTTCCACGTCATTCGTCTATGCATGCGGCAGGTGTTGTTATTTGTCAGAAACCGGTAGATGAATATGTTCCGCTGTCGCTGGGTTCAGATGGTTCCGTGACAACGCAGTTTGTTATGACAACCTTGGAAGAATTAGGCTTGCTCAAGATGGATTTCCTCGGCTTGCGTACGTTGACCGTTATTCGCGATGCCGTTCGTTTGGTTGAGAAGAATACAGGAAAGAAAATCGATATTGACCATATCGATTATAATGATAAAAAAGTATTGGATTCGATTGGAACCGGAAAGACAGACGGTGTGTTCCAATTGGAAAGTGCGGGCATGAAAAGTTTCATGAAGGAACTCAAGCCACAGAGTCTCGAAGATATCATTGCTGGTATTGCATTGTATCGACCGGGTCCGATGGATTTCATTCCGCAGTACATTAAAGGTAAAAATGACCAAAGTGCAATTACATACGATTGTCCGCAACTGGAGCCTATCTTAAAGTCGACCTACGGATGTATTGTGTATCAGGAACAGGTTATGCAGATTGTGCGTGACCTGGCAGGATATACACTCGGACGAAGCGACCTTCTCCGCCGTGCGATGTCCAAGAAAAAGGGCGATGTCATGGAAAAAGAGAGAAAGAACTTCGTGTACGGTAATCCGGAGGAAGGCGTGCCGGGATGTATTGCAAATGGCATTGATGAGAGAACTGCCAATAAGATTTACGATGAAATGCTTGATTTTGCAAAGTATGCATTTAATAAGTCGCATGCCGCAGCGTATGCGATAGTATCTTACCAGACGGCATACCTCAAATATTATTATCCGGTAGAATTCATGGCTGCTCTTATGACTTCTGTGATTGATAACGCCGGAAAAGTAGCGGAATATATTTATACCTGCCGTCAGATGGGCATCAAGATATTACCACCTGATATCAATACAGGCGAGGGTAATTTTTCTGTAAGTGGCAACAATATTCTCTACGGATTGTCTGCAATTAAGAGCGTGGGGCGTCCTGTCATTGAGGCGATTGTAGCAGAACGTGAAAAAAACGGTCCGTTCAAACATCTCAAGGACTTTATTGAGCGTTTAACAGGAAAAGAAGTGAATAAACGTACCATTGAAAGTTTTATCAAAGCAGGTGCACTGGATTGCCTTGGCGGAACCAGAAAACAGTTTATGATGATTTACATCAAGATTGTGGATCAGGTAAGTCAGGAGAAAAAATACTCCATGACCGGTCAGATGACACTGTTTGATATGGTAAGTGAAGAGCAGAAGAGTGAGTTTGACATTCCGCTTCCAAATGTGGGCGAGTATGAAAAAGAGACCATGCTTGCATTTGAAAAAGAAGTGCTGGGTATCTATGTCAGTGGACATCCGATGGAAGAATATGAGTCAAAGTGGAAGAAGAGTATCACAGCAACCACGATGGACTTCCAGTTGGATGAGGTGAGCGGACGCACGAAGGGTCGAGAGGGTGTGCGTGCAATCATCCGAGGAATGATTGCGGCGAAGACGATTAAATATACCAAGAACGACAAGATTATGGCATTCTTGGAAATCGAAGACTTGTATGGTGTTGTGGAAGTGGTTATTTTCCCAAAAGACTACGAACGTAATAGCCAGGTACTGGTAGAAGATGCGAAAGTATTTGTAAAAGGACGCGTTTCTTTAGAAGAAGACAGAGATGGTAAATTAATCTGTGAAAAAGTCATCCCATTTGACGAAATAGGTAGAAAACTTTGGGTACGCTTTGATAATTTAGATGCCCTCAAAGCGGGCGAAAAAGATTTAATGCAGATTTTATCAGGTTCTACAGGACCAGATCAGGTAATTCTGTTACTGGCTGATACGAAGCAAAAGAAGATAATGCCAGCGCAGTACAATGTAAAAGCAGACGAT
>JAZQSP010000128.1:0-3980 GCA_045630205.1 Faecalimonas sp.
AGAAATCAAGACATATCCGGGAATGAATCTCTGCTTGTCATATGACCACAGAGCATTAGACGGAACACCTGCTTCTAAGTTCATGAAAGAACTTTGCCAGGCACTTGAAAACTTCTCATTATTAATGATGAAATAAGGAGCATAAGAAAATGGTAAAATCAGATGTATTAGTACTCGGCGGTGGACCGGGCGGATACCTTGCAGCAGAACGTGCTGCACAGGGTGGTAAGAAAGTAACTCTGATTGAGAAACGTGCACTTGGCGGAACATGTCTCAACGAAGGATGTATCCCATCAAAAGCACTTCTTAACTCAGGAAAACTTTACGAGCATGCAAAAGAAAGTGAAGTGTTCGGTGTAACAGCAGAGAATGTGAAAATCGACCACGCAAAAGTTGTTGACCGTAAAGATAAAGTAGTAAAAATGCTTGTATCAGGCGTTGGCGCTACGATGAAAGCACACGGCGTAAATGTTGTTATGGCTGAAGGTGTGATTAAAGGAAAAACAGCAGACGGATTTGTTGTAACAGCAAACGGCGAAGAATATGCAGCAGATAAATTAATCCTTGCTTGCGGTTCTGTAGCAGTAGTTCCACCAATTCCGGGACTTCGCGAAGGTTTGGCAGACGGATTCGTTATGACAAATCAGGAAATCCTTGATATGAGAACAGTTCCAAAACACTTAACTGTAATCGGTGGCGGTGTTATCGGTCTTGAGCTTGCATCATACTTTAACATGATTGGTGTAGAAGTTGCAGTAATCGAAATGTTAGATAAGATTGCAGGACCGACAGAGAAAGAAATCTCTGCACAACTTCTCAAAGAATACAAGAAAAAAGGAATTGATTTCAAACTCTCTTGTAAAGTTACAGAAGTTGGAAAAGACTGCGTAGTTTACGAAGAAGCAGGCGAAATCAAGACAATCAAGACAGATGCAGTTCTCTGTGCAATCGGAAGACGTGCACTTACTCAGAACATGGGTATTGAAAACCTTGGTGTGTACATGGAAAGAGGAGCAGTTGTTACAGACGACAACATGCAGACAAACGTTCCTGGGGTATACGCAGTTGGTGACATCAATGGTAAGATTATGTTGGCTCACACAGCATACCGAGAGGCAGAAGTTGCTGTGAACCACATCTTAGGAAAGAAAGATTACATGCGTTACAATGCAATCCCATCAGTTATCTATACACAACCTGAGATTGCAAGCGTAGGTGAGACAGAAGAAAGCGCAAAAGCAAAAGGTATGGATGTTAAGACAGTTAAGGCAACTATGAAGATGTCTGGACGTTACTTGGCAGAAGTAGAAAAAGGCGATGGATTCTGCAAACTTGTAATTGATAACAAGAAAAACTGCTTAGTAGGATGTCACATGATTGGAAGCTACACATCAGAAATGATTTACGGTGCAGCTCTTATGATTGAAAAGCAGATGCCAATCGAACAGATTAAAGAATTGGTATTCCCACATCCAACAGTATCAGAAGTAATTAGAGAAGCATTATTTTTATAAAAACTAATAAATAAAGGAGATTTTAGACATGCCAAAATCATTATACATTGATCCAAATAAGATGCGTGCTGAAGGAAAAATCGAATTCAAAGATATTCCGATTAACGTATACAAAAAATCAGTAAAAGACGAATTAAAAGAAGGAAACTTTACAAAAGAAGATTTGATCCGTATCTTCCGTGATATGACAATCTGTCGTGAATTCGAAGATATGTTAAATCAAATCAAAACACAGGCTAAATATGCTGATGTTGAGACTACATATCCGGGTCCGGCTCACCTTTCTCTTGGACAGGAAGCAGCAGCTGTAGGACAGGCTTACTTATTAGGAAAAGAAGACTTCACATTCGGTAGCCACAGAAGCCATAGTGAAATTCTTGCAAAGAGCTTGTCATGTATCGAAAAGCTCAGCGATGAAGAACTTATGGAAGACATGAAGAACTTCTTCGACGGTGCTACATTAAACGGTATTCTTCAAGACAGCAAAGCAGATGGAGACGTAAAAGAATTAGCAATCGAGTTTATCCTTTACGGAGCACTTTCAGAGTTATTTGCTCGTGAAAATGGTTTCCACAAAGGACTTGGTGGTTCTATGCACGCATTCTTCCTTCCATTCGGTGTTTATCCAAACAACGCATTGGTAGGTGGTTCTGCAACAATCACAACAGGTGCAGCTCTCTTTAAGAAAGTTAATGATAAAGAAGGTGTATGTATCGCGAACTTAGGTGATGGTTCTATGGCTCGTGGTCCTGTATGGGAAGCACTTTCATTTGCTACAATGGACCAATACAAAACACTTTGGGAAGAAAGCAAAAACGGTGGA
This sequence comes from Faecalimonas sp., assembly GCA_045630205.1. GTDB lineage: Bacteria > Bacillota > Clostridia > Lachnospirales > Lachnospiraceae > Faecalimonas. Next base: position 2,338 of record JAZQSP010000128.1, read on the forward strand.
CTTCCACTTATCTTCCACATCAACAACAACAGCTATGGTATGGGTGGACAGACTTATGGTGAAACTATGGGTTATGGCGAACTTGCGCGTATGGGTGCAGGTGTTACTGCAAGCCAGTTACACGCAGAAAGAATCGATGGTTACAACCCATTAGCAGTTATCGACGCTTATCGTCGTAAATTACCATTAGCTAAAACAGGTGAAGGCCCGGTATTCTTAGATGTAGTAACATATCGTCTCCTTGGACACTCTACATCAGACCAGAATGCATATAGAACAAAAGAAGAAATCGATGCTTGGAAAGAACAAGATCCATTGGTAACATACAGAAAAGCTCTTGTAGAAGCCGGTGTTGCTGATGACAGCGTATTTGAAGAAATCTGGGCAAAGACAAGAGAAAGAATGGCTCGTATCTGCCGCTTAGCTGCTGATAAAGAGAAAACACCATATCTTGATTTTGTAAAAGATCCAGCAATCGTTGAACGTATGATGTACAACAACGGAAAACAACGCAGCATGGATACAACAAGAGAAGCATCTGTTACAGGACCAAAAGAAAGCTGTAAACGTTACACAGACCTTCTTAAGAAAGTTCGTACACATTACGATGCTAACGGAAAAGAAGTAAGTTCAATGAAACGTTACAACATCCGTGATGCTATCTTTGAACCAATGTTCAACAAATACTATGAAGACCCAACACTCATCTCTTATGGTGAAGATGTTCGTGACTGGGGTGGTGCATTCGCAGTATACCGTGGATTTACAGATGTAATTCCTTACTCAAGACTCTTCAACTCACCAATCGCTGAGACAGCTATCGTTGGTACAGCAGTAGGTTACACAATGTGTGGTGGACGTGCAGTTGTTGAATTGATGTACGGTGACTTCATCGGATGCTGTGGAGATGAAATCTTCAACCAGATGGCTAAATGGCAGGCAATGAGTGCAGGTATCCTTAAGATGCCATTAGTACTCCGTGTATCTGTTGGTTCTAAATACGGTGCTCAGCACTCTCAGGACTGGACAGCTATGTGTGCTCACGTACCTGGACTTAAAGTTTGCTTCCCAGCAACACCATACGAAGCAAAAGGTCTTATGCAGGCAGCTCTTAACGGAACTGACCCAGTTGTATTCTTTGAAAGCCAAAGAATTTATGACATTGGTGAAAAATTCCACGAAGGCGGAGTTCCGGAAGGTGAATACGAAATCGAATTTGGTGATGTTAACATCGTTAAACCAGGTTCAGATATCACAATGATTACAATCGGTGCTACTCTTTACCGTGCATATGAAGCAGCAAAAGAGTTAGAAGAAAAATATGGAGTATCTGTAGAGTTAATCAACTTACACAGCTTGGCTCCACTTGATTACACAAAGATTATCGAATCTGTTAAGAAGACAGGTAAAGTGGTTATGGCTTCTGATGCTTGCGCAAGAGGTTCATTCCTTGATGATGTAGCTAAGAACATTACAGAACTTGCATTTGATTACTTAGATGCACCTCCTGTAATCGTAGGAGCTCAGAACTGGATTACACCTCCGTTCGAGTATGATGAATTCTTCTTCCCACAAAAAGAGTGGATTATGGATGCAATCAATGAAAAGATTATGCCATTAGAAGGATACAAACCACTTACAAA
>JAZQSP010000129.1:0-3911 GCA_045630205.1 Faecalimonas sp.
GGTAAGGGACACAAAGGTCAGAAAGCTCGTTCAGGAGCACCAAGACCAGGTTTCGAAGGTGGACAGATGCCATTGTATAGAAGAATACCAAAAAGAGGTTTCACTAACAGAAACACAAAAGAAATCGTTGCTATCAACTTAGGTGCTTTAGAAGTATTTGAAAATGATGCAGTTGTTTCAGTTGAAACTCTTATCGAAGCTGGTATTGTTAAAAACCCAAGAGATGGTGTTAAGATTCTCGGAAATGGTGAATTAACAAAGAAACTTACAGTGAAAGCAAATGCATTCAGTGCAAGTGCCGTAGCTAAAATTGAAGCAAATGGTGGAAAAGCTGAGGTGATCTAATGTTTAAGACATTAAGAAACGCATTAAAAATTGAAGAGATTCGCAAGAAACTTTTCTATACATTTTTAATGTTAATCGTAGTAAGATTTGGGTCACAGTTGCCTACGCCAGGTGTGAATCCAGAATATGTAAAACAGTTTTTTGCAAGTCAGACAGGTGATGCGTTTAACTTTTTTAACGCACTCACCGGTGGCTCGTTCGAGTCTATGTCTATCTTTGCATTGAGCATTAGCCCATACATTACATCTTCTATCATCATGCAACTTCTTACAATTGCAATTCCGAAATTGGAAGAGATGCAAAAAGATGGCGAGGATGGAAGAAAGAAGATCAACAAAATGTCTCGTTATGTGACAGTTGCCCTTGCATTAATCCAATCTACAGCAATGTCTGTGGCATTTGGTCGTCAAGGACTTCTTCTTGAGTATAATTTTTGGAATGTAGCAGTTGTTGTTCTTACAATGACAGCAGGTTCTTCATTCCTTATGTGGGCAGGTGAGAGAATTACAGAAAAGGGAATCGGAAATGGTATTTCTGTTATCCTTTTGATTAACATTCTTTCAAGTATTCCAAGTGATTTTGTGAGATTATATGCACAATTCATGGAAGGAAAGAAAATTTGGATGGCTGTGCTCGCAGCAGTGATTATCATTGCAATCATCCTGTTTGTAACTATTTTTGTAGTTTTATTACAGGGTGGAGAGAGAAAAATTGCTGTTCAATATTCACAGAAGGTTCAGGGAAGAAAGACAGTTGGTGGACAATCATCACACATTCCGATGAAAGTAAATACAGCTGGTGTTATTCCTGTAATTTTCGCATCTTCATTGATGCAGTTCCCAATCCTGATTGCATCTTTCTTTGGGAAATCTGAAGGAAAAGGATTCGGATATGAGATTTTATACGGATTAAATTCAAATAATTGGTTTAACCCTGATGAATTCTACAAAACATGGGGATTCATCATTTACATGGTGCTTACCGTTGCGTTTGCATATTTCTATACATCAATTACATTTAATCCGATGGAAATCGCGAACAACTTAAAGAAGAGCGGTGGATTTGTTCCTGGTATTCGTCCGGGCAGACCAACCGTAGACTATTTAGCAAGAATCTTAAATTACATTGTACTTGTAGGTGCAGTAGCACTTATCATTGTACAGACTATTCCATTCTTCTTTAATGGATGGTTTGGAGCAACTGTTTCATTTGGTGGAACATCTCTTATCATCATCGTAGGTGTTGTATTAGAGACAATTTCACAAATTGAATCAAAGATGCTTGTACGTAACTACTCAGGATTTTTAAATAGTGGTAAATAAATAGGAAGCAATTTAGCCCGTAAATTTCACACTTGGAATAGTAAGAAATTGACGGGTTAAAATGCTATATGGAGGAAATGTATATGAGAATTATTATGTTAGGAGCACCGGGTGCAGGCAAAGGTACACAGGCTAAAAAGATTGCAGCAAAATATTCCATTCCACACATTTCTACCGGTGATATTTTCAGAGCAAATATTAAAAACGGTACAGAGCTTGGAAAGAAAGCAAAAACTTATATGGACCAAGGACTTTTGGTTCCGGACGAACTGGTTGTTGACCTTGTGGTTGACCGAGTGAATCAGGAAGATTGTGCAAATGGATATGTTTTGGATGGATTTCCAAGAACCATTCCGCAGGCGGAAGCACTCGACAAAGCTTTGATGGAGATGGGACAATCGATTGATTATGCAATTAATGTGGAAGTGCCGGATGAAAATATTGTTCAGAGAATGTCAGGGCGCAGAGCATGCGTGAATTGCGGAGCTACATATCATATTGTGTATGCGCCAACAAAAAAAGAAAATGTTTGTGATACTTGCGAGGGAGAACTCATCCTCAGAGATGATGATAAGCCGGAGACCGTTCAGAAGCGTCTGAATGTATATCACGAACAGACACAACCGCTTATCGACTACTATACAGAGAAAAACAAGTTAGTAGAAGTTGACGGAACAATTGATATTGAAAAAGTATTTGATGCAATTGTCAAAATATTAGGAGAGTAACAAAGATGCCTATCAGTATTAAATCTGCAAGAGAAATCGAACTCATGACAGAGGCAGGGCGAATCCTTGCCATCGTACACGAAGAGATGAGAAAAGCACTTCGTCCGGGAATGACAACAAAAGATATTGACCGGCTGGGAGAGGAAGTCATTCGAAGCTACGGATGCACGCCTTCTTTCCTCAATTATAATGGATATCCGGCGTCTGTGTGCGTATCCGTAAACGATGAAGTTGTTCATGGCATACCGACAGACAAACGTGTCATTAAAGAAGGCGATATCGTGAGTCTGGATGCAGGTGTGATTTACAAAGGATACCACTCCGATGCAGCAAGGACACATGCTGTAGGAGAAATCAGTCCTGAGGCAGAGAAGCTCATCCGTGTCACAGAGGAAAGTTTCTTTGAAGGAATGAAATACGCCAAAGAAGGCAATTATCTATACGAAATCTCCAATGCGATTGGCAGATATGCAGAAAAGCACGGGTATGGAGTGGTGCGTGACCTTTGCGGTCATGGAATTGGTTCGCATCTTCACGAAGCACCGGAAATCCCGAATTATGAGATGAATCGGAGAGGCGTCAGATTGAGAAAGGGTATGACCCTTGCCATTGAACCGATGATTAACATGGGTACATGGCAGGTTGATTGGCTCGACGATGATTGGACAGTAGTAACAAGAGATGGTTCGTTATCGGCACATTACGAGAATACCGTACTGATAACGGAAAATGGACCGGTACTTTTGACCTTATCAAAGTAAAGAGGAAACAATATGAGTGTAGACAGAATAGAAAAAGGAATGCTTGCAAAATCAAAAGCCGGACACGACAAAGGGAAAACCTATATAATATATGAAGTGGATGACACATATGTATATCTGGTAGACGGTATCATCCGCAAAATAGAGAATCCTAAGCGAAAGAAACAGAAGCATGTGCAGCTCATACGTGAAAAACATGATGTGAGCGGTATGGATGATGTAGGTATCAAACGAGTATTGAAGTTATTTGATAAGGAAATGAGGAGGATATAAAACATGTCAAAAGCTGACGTAATTGAAATTGAAGGAACGGTAGTAGAAAAATTACCAAACGCAATGTTCAAAGTAGAACTGGAAAATGGCCATCAGGTATTGGCTCATATCAGTGGGAAATTGCGTACAAACTTTATCAAGATTTTACCGGGAGATAAAGTAACATTAGAGCTTTCTCCATACGATCTTTCAAAAGGAAGAATTACTTGGAGAGATAAGTAAAAAAAGTAAAAATATGTGTTGACAATGGAAACGTGCGGATGTATACTATATAAGCACGTTTCCGTGTATTTTTGTGTGTAAAAATATTTTGAGTTGCGATTTTTATCGGAAAATGTGCGGTAAACAGTAGTTCAAGCAATGGATGAAAGGAGGATTTGACGTGAAGGTTAGATCATCAGTAAAACCAATTTGCGAAAAATGCAAAATCATTAAAAGAAAAGGAAGCATCAGAGTAATCTGTGAGAATCCGAAACACAAAC
>JAZQSP010000130.1:0-3434 GCA_045630205.1 Faecalimonas sp.
GATTACCGATGCAACTTATGCTGAAAAAGAAAGATTAGAACTGTCAGACTTTGGTATATCAGAAGTAGTGAGTGATGTGGAACAAGGATTTAAGGCTTCAGATAAATCCTTAATCGGAAAGAGTGTAACAGGTATTTATAACTTCAATTCCGGTGGTGTTTTAGCAATTGGAAATAATAGCTGGTTTACCTTTGTCCTGCAAGCATTTGACGATGAATATGGTAAACGTCTTACACCGTACTATAATGACAGCGAATGCGGTTATCAGTATGGAACTGCTATTTATGCATCCAACATCGGAGGCAAAGAGGTTATCGGAACAGACTTGAAGATGGAAGCCATGTTTGATTTTGCAAAAAATGCGACAGATGATAAAGGTACTTTGACAGTAACTCTGTTGATTGATGAGCAGTATTCATTTGTTTATCAGTGGGCAAATGTGGATGTAACGAGATTAACGGAATCTATTTACACCAGAAATGCAACTGTAACTTTAAAAGCTACTGATTATTACGGAACATTGACACCGGCAGATTTTGGGATAGATGGTGCAGAAATTCTTAATACAGACACATACAAGCCTACTGATACACCGAGTGCCAGCTTGGATGGAAAAGTCATTAAGGGTGTTTATAAATTAAATCATGGATCAGGATTAGTATTTGGAAGTAACTCATGGCATGGTGGTGCCGTCGTTTTGGATGTATATTCTGATGGATCAAATGATTATATGCTTATTTATAATGGTTGGACAGTAGGCACACCATCAAAACCAAACGCAGTCAACGATAATATTTATCATTATGATCTTGGTGGCAAGAAATTTGCTGGCTCTGAACTTGAAATTGAAGCATATTTCAATGTCCGAAATCGTGCAGACGGTGGCAAGGATTTGGAAGTGTATTTCACATTTGACCAGCAGTATAAGTTCAAGTACACATGGACAAATGCAGACGTTACATATTTAACAGAGGCAATGTGCGCTTCCTATAAGAGTGCACCTTTTACTGTGATTGACCCATCTGCATATCCGAACTACCGCTTGCCACAGAGTTTGGGTGCAACGCTTGCCACAGACAAGGATGTAGTGAAGATGGGATTTAGCTTTGCAGATGTAATTGCAAACGAAGGCATTGCGAAGGAAGATGTTGCAGCATACGGAGCAGTATTGGTACCGGGAACAAAGAGTGCAACAGATTTGAAAGCGAAAGCGGCTGAGATGATTGCAGCAGGAGAAACAAGTAGTGAGAGCCATGTATATGTAAGAACAGAGGGCGACATCGATAAACTGTTTGAAACCGAAGGAAATGAATACTTCGTAACTATTACAAACTCAGGTGATGCGACAAATATACATGTGCGTTCTACGGCGATTGCATACATGAAGTTGACGGACGGAACCATTTACTACTCCGCAGATTGCAATTCAGATGCAACACAGAGAGTAAACAAATCCGTAATGGGACTTTTGAAAGCAATCTTTACAGAAAACTATGTAGCAGACTACGATACAGCAGTAGGAAACGGAACAGAGAGTGAGACACCGCTTGGTAAAGCAATTACGAAATACAATATGGATAACAGCGCATCGATTACCATTGATACGATTAAAGAAATTATTGGTAGAGAGAAGTCAACTGTAGCAGACAGAAGCATTTTAAGTAGTGTGCATTTTACGCTTTTTGAGGTGTAGTAATAGTAGAAAGGAAGAATTATTATGAAAAAGCAATATGAAAATCCAAGTATAAAAATAGCAGTCATCAACTATTGTGATGTTATTTGTGCCTCAGGTGATTGGAACGAAGGGAACAATACAAACTTAGACTTGAATTATGGAGACCACACCTGGGCAGGTGAAGATGTAGACTAAGGCAAAAAAGAATTGGCAGGGCCTTCTTGCCCTGCCAAGGAGGAATTTATGAAAAAGAAACTTATAATCGTTGGAATCGCCATGCTTGCCATATTGGTTGTATTGCTCCTATGTCTCGGTGGACAAAAAGAAAATAAACCGCAAGACAATCAAGGGAAGCAGGAAATCGAAGCTGACAAAGAAGATAATACAAAGGATAAACACTCTGATAGCAAAGAAGATGTGGGTACAACTGATAGCGACGGTCAGCAGGATTCACAAACCTCGAATGCACCGGAGGATAAAGTGACTTTAGATTACGAATCAGTGAAAGATGAAGAGGAAAATGAGGAAGATAATGCTTCGGATGCAGAAGACACATCAGGAGCAGAGGGTTCTACGACGCCGGGAACAGATGATTCTGATACGCCGGAGAACCAACCGAATGGAGGAACCTCCGGTTCGGGAAATCCGTATGACAAAGACGGAGACGGCTATGTAGACGGATGGTATTAGAAGATTGAAGGAAAGGAGAAAGAGATGAAACAAAAACTATTATCACTTCTGTTAGTAGTAGCGTTACTTGCAGGGATAGTGTTTGGAGGCCAGGTGACATTAGCCGGTCCAGGAGGCACTTATGATGAAATGGATTTGGGTGATTATGGCATCAATGGTTTTACAGAAATCAATAATGATCGCAAGACATGGACAAAAGATGCCGACAAATCACTAAGTGGTACAGCAATAACCGGATATTATTACTTTTCTCCACAGAATAGTTTGCTATATTTTGGTGGCGAGTGGGATGGTTTGAAAATTCAAAGTATTAGTGAAGAAGAATTAAATGTGTCTTTCTGGGAAGAAGACGGAACCGTTCCAAAGTATACAGATGCCAATAGCCAATGGAATATCACCAAGCAGGAAGCAGGTGTGAATTTAGCAGGAAGAGTAATTAAATTAAGAGTGGCTTTCCAAGTTGCGGACACAACTGCAACAAGATCCACTTTACAGGCAACTATAACAATTGATGACGTTTTCTCAAAGACATTTACATACAACGATGTATTAGTGGAGGATGTGCGACAAGTCATCAAGGCATATTCGATTGCAGAAAATAGTCCGATGTTCTTGAATCTTGCATCTTTGCAGGATAATCCGTATGGATATACAGAGCAAGTAATCGGAGATTATGGATTTGGGAAAAGCACAGAAGTAGATAATCGCAAAGTAACAAAGACCAAGGACGCGAATGCGTTATTGGGCGGAATGGCGATTACAGGTTATTACTATTTATCACCACAGAATGATATCTTATATTTTGGTGGTGAATATGATGGTTTGAAAATTCAAAGCATCAGCGAAGATGAGTTAAATGTAGTTTTCTCATATAACAATGGAGCTAATCAGCGAATTGATGAAACAAGCCAATACAATATCACGAAAAATGAGGCAGGTCTGACGTTAGCAGGAAGAGTTATGAAAATGCGCGTGGCATTCCGTGCGTCAGATATTACCGCAACAACATTGAACCTAAAGGCGTCAATCACAATTGATGACACCTATACCAAAACATTTACTTATTTAA
>JAZQSP010000131.1:0-13835 GCA_045630205.1 Faecalimonas sp.
AGAGATACCGTGCATTAATCGAAAGATTAGGATTAAGAAAATAATTAAAGTATTCAAAACTTATACAGACACACAACACAACAATTAAGAAGCAGGTCGAAAGACTTGCTTCTTTTCAAAACAAGGAGAAATTGGTATGAACAAGTTACCATTTGTTACGAAAGAACAGCTAGATGAGATTATGAAAGAATTCCCAACACCATTTCATTTGTACGATGAAAAGGGAATTAGAGAAAATGCAAAAGCTATGAAAGAAGCATTTTCATGGAATAAAGGTTTTAAAGAATATTTCGCAGTAAAAGCTACACCAAATCCATTCTTGATTAACATTTTAAGGGAATACGGTTGTGGCTGTGACTGCTCATCATATACAGAGTTAATGCTTTCTGAGGCCATTGGCGCAGTAGGAGAAGATATCATGTTTTCTTCGAATGCAACACCTGCCGAGGAATTTGTGTACGCAGATAAATTGGGAGCAATCATCAATTTAGATGATTTTACACACATTGATTTCTTGGAAAAGGCAATCGGTCATATTCCGGAGACTATCAGTTGTCGTTATAATCCGGGCGGACTCTTCCAAATTAGTAATGATATTATGGACAACCCTGGTGATGCGAAATACGGTATGACAACTGAGCAGCTTTTTGAAGCTTTTAAAGTATTAAAGGCAAAAGGTGCAAAGAATTTTGGTATCCATGCGTTTCTTGCAAGCAATACGGTTACAAATGATTATTATCCGATTCTTGCAAAGATGCTCTTTGAATTGGCTGTGAAATTGCAGAATGAAACAGGAGCACAGGTTGCCTTCATTAACCTTTCAGGTGGAATTGGTATTCCTTATCGTCCGGAACAGACACCGAATGATATCAAGGTGATTGGTGAAGGTGTAAGAAAGGCTTATGAAGAAGTCCTTGTACCAGCTGGAATGGGAGATGTTGCAATCTATACTGAACTTGGCCGTTACATGATGGGACCTTATGGATGTCTTGTTACAAAGGCTGTGCACGAGAAACATACGCATAAGGAGTACATCGGATGTGATGCATGTGCAGTAAACTTGATGCGACCTGCCATGTATGGTGCATATCATCATATTACAGTTATGGGTAAAGAGAATGAACCGTGCGACCACAAGTATGACATTACAGGTTCGCTTTGTGAAAACAATGATAAATTTGCAATCGACAGAATGCTTCCGAAAATTGATATCGGAGATACACTTGTGATTCACGATACAGGTGCTCATGGATTTGCAATGGGCTACAATTACAATGGTAAATTAAAGTCTGCAGAAGTGTTACTTTGTGAGGATGGAACAGCAAAACTCATCCGCCGAGCAGAGACTCCAAAGGACTATTTTGCAACCTTTGATTGTTTTGATGAATTCAAAGAAAAACTTTAAAAAATGGTTGACATTAACCAGATAATAGGTTATTATAATCAAGTCGCTTGACACGAGAGTGACAAGCGTGAGCGGATGTGGCGGAATGGCAGACGCACAAGACTCAAAATCTTGCGGGGGTGACCTCGTGTGGGTTCAAGTCCCACCATCCGCATAGAAAAAAAGATATCTTGGACATATGTCTGAGGTATCTTTTTTTGCTCAGGAGGTATTTAATATGATCAAAACAATTTTATGGGATATTGACGCAACATTGCTTGATTTTCATGCGGCAGAGCGAGAGGCGATTAAAACGTTATTCAAGCAGTTTAATTTGGGTGAATGCACGGATGAAATGATTCAAAGATACTCCAAAATTAACCGTTCTTACTGGGAGCGATTGGAGAGGGGAGAAGTAACGAAACCACAGGTTCTTGTGGGAAGATTTGAGGATTTCTTTACATCGGAAGGAATTGATAAAAGTATCGCGCCGGAATTCAATAAGGCATATCAGTTGAGCTTGGGTGATACCATTGTATTTTGTGATGATGGTTATAATATTGTGAACTTTCTAAAAGGGAAAGTAAAACAATATGCGGTTTCTAATGGCACGGTTGTAGCACAGACGAAGAAACTTCGACTTTCAGGACTTGGAGCACTTTTTGACGGAGTGTATCTTTCGGAGGACTTGGGTGTGGAGAAGCCGAATGTGGAGTTTTTTAATAAGGTATTTGCAGATATCGGACCAATTAACAAGGATGAGATTGTGATTATCGGTGATTCTCTGACAAGTGATATTCGCGGTGGCAATAATGCAGGAATTCTCACTTGTTGGTATAATCCTTCTAAAACTTCATGTAATGGAGAGTACAAGATTGATTATGAGATTACGGATCTTCATCAAATCTTTGATATTTTAAACATGTCAAGTAAAATTTGAAGCTAAGAATGTTTGTTCTCAGCTTCTTTTTGTGATATAATTAATTAAATATGCGAATCATACATGTTATCAATGATTGGAAAGTGCAGAGGAATGAGCAATGAGCAGTAAAATTGTTTTGATTGACGGACACAGTATATTGAACCGAGCGTTTTACGGAGTGCCGGATTTGACGAATTCAGAGGGACTTCACACGAATGCCATCTATGGATTTTTGAATATTATGTTTAAAATATTGGAGGAAGAGAAACCGGAGTATCTGACGGTTGCTTTTGATGTGCATGCACCGACATTTCGCCATGAGATGTATCCGGAATACAAAGGTACCAGAAAGCCGATGTTGGATGAACTGCGCCAGCAGGTTCCTGTAATCAAAGAGGTTTTGAAGGCTATGGGTGTGAAGATTGTGGAACAGGCCGGTTTAGAGGCGGATGATTTGCTTGGCACCATTTCGAAGCGTTGTGAGAATCAGGGTATGGATGTTGCGATTATTTCCGGTGACCGAGATCTTTTACAACTTGCAACTGAGAAGATTAAGATTCGAATTCCAAAGACGAAGCAGGGCAAGACGGAGGTTGAGGATTATTATGCTGCAGATGTAAAGGGTCGTTATGAGGTGACGCCAAAGGAATTTATTGACCTCAAAGCGCTTATGGGAGATTCTTCGGATAACATACCGGGTGTGCCAAGTATCGGTGAGAAGACGGCAACAAAGATTATTGTGGAATATGGTTCGATTGAAAATGCATACGAACATGTCAGTGAGTTAACACCACCTCGTGCAGCGAAAGCATTGGAAGAACATTACGACATGGCTCAAATGAGCAAGGTGTTAGCGACCATCAATGTGGCTGCGGATATTGACTACGATATGGAGACTGCAAGACTTGGCAATCTCTATACTGAGGAAGCGTATGTGTATTTTCAGCGACTGCAGTTTAAGAATCTGTTATCACGTTTTGAGGTGTCAGGACCTGCAAATAAGATTGAGGATTACTTTAAAATCATTTCAAATAAAAAAGAGGCTGAGGCAATTTTTGCAAAAGCCAGAAAGCAGCAAGCGGTCGGAATTTCTTTTTATAAAGACATTCAAAATGTATTGCCGTTGTTTGCGCTAGAGGCAGGACTGACAGGAGTTGGTGTTGCGTTTGGAGCAGAAGATATTTATGTGATTACGACAGAGCATGGAATTACGGAAAATTATTTATTGCAAGAAATCACAGAATTATCGAAATATGTTCGCACATTGTCAATGTTTCATGTCAAGGATGCACTCAAATACATTGAGGATGTGAAGCAGGATGCTTGTTTTGATGCGATTATTGCGGCGTACCTCTTGAATCCACTGAAAAATGACTATGAGTTCTCTGATGTTGCGAGAGAACAACTGGATATTTTGATTGATGATAAAATAGAACCTGTACAACGTGCTATGTACGAGGCGTATACAGCATTTGCGTCTCAACGTTTGCTTTTGAAAAAGTTAGAAGAAGCACAGATGGACAAATTGTTTTTTGATATTGAGATGCCACTTGTGTTTACGTTGTATCAGATGGAGCAAAACGGGGTCATGGTTGAAGCACCGGCACTTAAAGTATATGGAGAACAACTTGGCACACGTATTGTGGAATTAGAAAAAGATATCTATGAACTTGCAGGTGAGGAGTTTAACATCAATTCGCCGAAACAGCTTGGAGTCATTTTGTTTGAGAAGATGGAACTTCCGCATGGTAAGAAGACGAAAACAGGCTATTCCACATCAGCAGATGTACTAGAGAAACTGGCACCGGATTATCCGATTGTGTCACAGATTTTAGAGTACAGACAACTTGCGAAACTCAAATCCACTTATGCGGATGGTCTTGCAAATTACATTCAGATGGATGGAAGAATTCACGGCAAATTTAATCAGACGATAACGGCAACGGGACGTATCAGTAGTACGGAACCGAACCTTCAGAATATTCCGGTTCGTATGGAACTTGGAAGACTGATTCGAAAGGTTTTTGTGCCTGAGGATGGATATGTGTTTGTAGATGCCGATTATTCACAGATTGAACTGCGTATTCTTGCACATTGCTCTGGAGATGAACAGTTAATTACGGCATACAAAGAAGCGAGAGACATTCATCGAATGACTGCATCGCAGGTGTTCCATATTCCGTTTGATGAAGTGACGGATTTGCAGAGAAGAAATGCAAAGGCAGTTAACTTTGGAATCGTGTACGGAATCAGTTCGTTTGGACTTAGCCAAGACCTTAGTATTACGAAGAAAGAGGCGGCGCAGTATATCGATAACTATTTCAACACTTATCCTGGCATCAAGAAGTTTCTTGATGATGCAGTGGAATCCGGAAAAGAGAAGGGTTATGTAACGACGCTCTTTGGTCGTAGAAGACCGATTCCGGAGCTTTCATCAGGCAACTTTATGCAGCGTTCCTTCGGTGAGCGTGTAGCCATGAATTCGCCGATTCAAGGCACTGCGGCAGATATTATGAAGATTGCCATGATTAACGTGCAAAAACATCTTACAGAGGCGAATATGAAGTCGAGACTGGTATTACAGGTGCACGATGAACTTTTGATTGAAGCACATGAGTCGGAAGTAGAACAGGTAAAAGAAATTCTTGCATTTGAAATGGAGCATGCAGCACAGCTTAGCGTTCCATTGGATGTAGATATGCATACAGGTAAGAATTGGTATGAGGCAAAATAAATGAAGGTTATAGGGATTACAGGAGGCGTCGGCTCGGGTAAGAGCCGAGTGCTTTCCTATATGGAAGAAGTATACGGAGTTGTTGTTTGTCAGGCTGACCATATAGCGTGGGAACTTCAGGAACCGGGACAGAAATGTTATTTGCAGATTGTAGAACATTTTGGAAAAGATGTTTTGAATGATGATGGAACAATTAATCGCAGGAAGTTAGGAGAGATTGTTTTTGACAACCAAGATGAGTTGTTTGCTTTAAATAAAATTATGCACCCGGCGGTAAAGGAAACGATTGTAAATCGTATTCAGACAGAATGTAAGAAGGGAAGCAAATATTTCGTTATAGAGGCGGCACTTTTACTGGAAGATGGTTACAATCAAATATGCGATGAAATGTGGTATATTTATACAGATGAGATGACAAGGCGTCTTCGTTTAAAAAATAGCCGTGATTACAGTGATGAGAAGATTGATGCGATTATGGCATCGCAACTATCAGAAGAAATTTTTTGCAAAGAATGTCAGATTGTGATTGACAACAGTGAAGATTTTGAAGATACTTGTTATCAGATTGAAAAGTACATGAAACAGGAGTAACTATATGAGACTATGCAGCATAGCAAGTGGTAGCAGCGGAAACTGTATCTATGTCGGTAGTGATTCGACACACTTGCTGGTGGACACAGGAATTAGCAAAAAGAGAATAGAAGAAAGTCTGGCTGAGTTACAGGTCAGAGGAGAAAACTTGAATGGAATTCTGATTACGCATGAACATTCCGACCACATACAGGGCTTAGGCGTGTTCTGCAGAAGGTATGACGTTCCAATCTATGCCACAAGGGGAACCATCGCAGGTATCTGTGCCTGCAAAACACTCGGAAAGATGCCGGAGGGGATTTTTCGAGAGATTACCAGTGACGAATCATTTAATATTGGTGATTTGACGGTAAAACCATTTACAATTTCTCATGATGCCAACGAGCCGACCGGTTTTCGAATCGAAGGAGAAGATAAAGCAGTAGCGGTTGCAACAGATCTAGGCATCTATAATGATTATATTGTGGAGAACTTGAAGAATCTGGATGCAGTTGTTCTGGAAGCAAACCATGATGTACACATGGTGGAGGTTGGACCTTATCCATATCCATTAAAAAGGCGTGTCCTTGGTGAATTTGGACACTTATCCAATGAATTATCAGGGCGATTGCTTTGTGAAATCTTACATGATAAGATGAAACACATCGTACTTGGACATTTGAGTAAGGAAAATAATTTCCCGGAACTCGCATATGAGACAGTAAAGTTGGAAGTAACAATGAGCAGCACTCCATATGACGGAAATCAGGTTCCGCTTATGGTTGCAGATAGAGATAAGATGTCTAAAATATTATATATCTAACAGGAGGTAACATATGAAAAAATGTATTATTACAGTAGTAGGAAAAGACACCGTAGGAATCATTGCCAAGGTATGTACATATTTGGCAGAGAATAATATCAATATTCTTGATATTTCGCAAACCATTGTTCAAGGATATTTCAATATGATGATGGTTACGGATGCCGGCAAGGCAAAGAAAGAATTCGGAACAGTGGCAGAGGAATTGGAAGTAATCGGTGAAGAAATCGGTGTAACCATTCGCTGTCAGAGAGCAGAAATTTTTGAAAAAATGCACAGACTTTAGTGAGGAAGACAGGAGATTATCATGATTAACATTTATGAAGTTACAGAGACCAATCAGATGATTTCACAGGAGAATCTCGATGTCCGTACGATTACGCTTGGCATCAGCCTCATGGATTGTATTGATTCTGACTTGGAAAAATTAAATGAAAAAATCTATCACAAGATTACAACAATTGCTAAGGATTTGGTTCCAACCGGACAGGCAATTGAGAGAGAATTCGGTATTCCGATTGTAAATAAACGTATCTCTATCACACCGATTTCTTTAATCGGTGCAGCTGCATGTAAAAGCAGTGCTGATTTTGTGACAATTGCAAAGACTTTGGATAAAGCAGCGCATACCGTGGGAGTCAACTTTATCGGCGGATATTCTGCCTTAGTTTCAAAAGGTATGACACCTGCAGAGGAGAATTTGATTCGCTCGATTCCGGAAGCACTTGCTGTGACTGAGAGAGTATGTAGTTCTGTTAATGTAGGTTCTACAAAGACAGGAATTAACATGGATGCAGTCAAACTTTGTGGTGAGATTGTAAAAGAGGCAGCAGAAGCAACCAAAGACCGCGATTCACTTGGCTGTGCAAAATTAGTAATCTTTTGTAATGCTCCGGATGACAATCCGTTTATGGCTGGCGCTTTCCTGGGAGTTACGGAGGCCGATGCGGTGATTAATGTTGGTGTCAGTGGCCCGGGAGTTGTGAAACATGCCATCGAGCAGGTTCGCGGCAAAGGATTTGAAGAACTTTGTGAAACAATTAAGAAGACTGCATTTAAGATTACGCGTGTTGGTCAGCTGGTTGCGGGAGAAGCTTCAAAACGTCTCGGTATTCCTTTTGGTATTATTGACTTATCACTTGCTCCGACACCGGCAGTTGGTGACAGTATTGCAGAGATTTTGGAAGAAATCGGGCTTGAGAGAGTCGGTGCACCGGGAACGACCGCTGCACTTGCAATGCTTAATGACCAGGTGAAGAAGGGTGGCGTTATGGCATCCTCTTATGTAGGTGGACTTAGCGGTGCATTTATTCCGGTCAGTGAAGACCAAGGTATGATTGACGCAGTATCAGTAGGTGCTTTAACGTTAGAAAAGTTAGAGGCTATGACTTGTGTATGCTCTGTTGGACTTGATATGATTGCAATCCCTGGTAAGACAAAAGCGTCAACTATTTCAGGTATTATTGCGGATGAGATGGCAATTGGTATGGTGAACCAGAAGACAACGGCGGTGCGACTGATTCCGGTTATCGGAAAAGATGTGGGAGAGGTTGCTGAGTTTGGTGGACTTCTTGGATATGCACCGATTATTCCGGTGAACGAATTTGATTGTAGTGCATTTGTGAATCGTAAGGGAAGAATTCCGGCACCGATACATAGTTTTAAGAATTAAGGGATTACAGTGTTTGTTAGTGCTTTTTGTGAAGTGTTGTGACATGTGCGTTTGAATTGTCATAATGGGTATAAACAGGCTTTCTTGACTTGCTTATACCCATTTTTTGTTTTACAGGGGACTACAACCTGTTAAAACTTGATAATAGAATGTTTCAATTCGTTGATAAAAGGCGTTTTGTACTTGTCGGTCACAACAGATTCATACAAGTCTGACGCAAACACGTCAATTTTCAACATATTTCTTGTCAAATCAGACAATATTTCATCTTTGCTCAATTGTGTAATTAACGGAATAGAAGATGATTTTTTCAAACAAGATAATATAACACTTGATGAACTCCGAAATCCCAACATACGCGCATATTGAATCTCATCATAATCACTTTTCTTTATACCAAGCAATATATGAATCAACGCCCGACAGATTCTTGTATATGTGATTTCTTTAGTCTTCAAAAGTTCACAAAACTGCTCAAAAGAAACATAATCGTTCAATCGATTATAAATGCGATTAGCTAATTCTTCCGAAACATCAGCATACTCAATCAAAGTCTCTGAAGTCTCATTCAACAACTTATATTTTAATAATAAAGAGAAATCATTGGCATATATAGGATATCTTACTTCATGCGCATTCTTTAAAGAAGGCATGCAAACTGAAGGAATTTGTCCATACAACACAGCAAAATCCCCAACTGCAATCTTATTGCGAAGAGCACTCGCTGAACTAAATTGTTCCTGCAACTCTTTGTCATGATAATGAGAAATTTCACGTTTGATGGTCAATGGTTCTATTTTACTGCCTAGTCTATACAAAGCCTTCAGATATTCAATTCCAAGAATGTTATTTGGCTCTGACAATAGTTGTCCATAATTACAGTCGGGGAATAGTTTATCTAATGCATTCTGTCTTGCGAGAGGAAATGACATTCCTGAGCGAAGAGCAGTCTGAAGGGCAATCTTGTATTCTGACGATTCCTTGCACAATATTTTTACCAATCCCGACAAAGCGTTGATATCCCCACATTCACTTCCAAAACATAGCGCATCTACACACCCCAACTTATCCAATAAAGAAACCGCACCGTAAGCGAATTGTTCCGCAGTTCCGGTGGCATAGCATACCGGTAATTCAATGACCAAATCCGCACCGGATTTTAGAGCAGCTTCCGCTCGTAAGTGCTTTGGCATAATGGCTGGTGCACCTCTCTGAACAAAATTTCCACTCATTACTACTATAGCAAAATCAGCACTTGCAACTTCTTTTGCTTTTTCAATATGATATTGATGTCCGTTGTGAAATGGATTGTACTCTGCAATCAAACCGACAACTCTCATAAGCAACTCCTTTTTCTGTTAGTTATCGTTCAGAGCCAACCTCGCAAACACACAGTGTTTGTGAGGTGAGGCGTATTCGCCAAATAGATTTTGAGAAAACTATTCTTGAATGCAAGCATTCATCATACTTTTTTCAAAATCTGCTTGGCTCTGAACGATACACATATTATACAACAGGTGGAAATTATTTGACAAGATACATAAAAAAGAGGTACATTATAATGAGAATAATTCGAAAGGGGGAAATCTTATGAACAGAGAAGAAATCCTGGAAATGCTAGAAAACAGACAATTCAAAGAATTAAGAGAAGTATTGGAAAATACACACCCCGTCGATATTGCGGAACTGTTGGACGAGATAGATGACAGACAGATGATTCTTGTGTTCCGTATGCTGGACAAAGATGAAGCGGCAGAAGTGTTTACAGAAATGAATAATGATGTTCGCGAAGTCCTCTTGAATGCGCTGACAGATTCTGAGATTAAGGAAGTCGTAGATGAGATGTATCTGGATGATTTTGCAGACCTTTTGGAAGAAATGCCGGCAAACGTAGTAGATCATCTTCTTATGAATACAGATGAAGATACAAGAAAACAGGTGAATGCTCTTCTGAATTATCCGGAAGACAGTGCCGGAAGCATTATGAACGTGGAGTACATCGCGTTCTCCAAAGATATGACAGTGGAGGAGGCGATTTTGAAGATTCGTCAGGTCGGCATTAATCGCGAAACGATTTACACTTGCTATGTCTTAGATAAACGTAAGTTGATTGGTGTTGTTTCGCTCAAAGAGCTATTAATCAATGGTGATACCAGAACGATTGAAGAGATTATGGAGACCAATCTTCTTTATGTGCACACGCATGATGACCAGGAAGAAGCCGCAAGCATGATTAACAGATATGGTTTGATTGCGATTCCGGTAGTGGATAATGAGATGCGCATGGTTGGTATCGTTACGGTAGACGATGCGATGGAAGTCATTGAAGAAGAAACAACCGAAGATATTAACATGATGGCCGGTATTGTTGCGCCGAGTGAGGAGACTTATTTTGCAACGAGTGTATGGCAACATGCGAAAAGCCGTTTTCCTTGGCTGTTGTTCTTGATGTTATCCGCAACATTAAGTGGCATTGTTTTGGGACATTTTGAGGCAGCATTGATTGCGATGCCGATTTTAAATACATTTGTACCGATGCTCACCGGAACCGGTGGTAACTGTGGCTCACAGAGTTCCACGCTAATTATTCGTGGGCTTGCAACAGATGAGATTGAACTTCGCGACGTTTTTAAGATTATATTCAAAGAACTTTGTGTTGCGCTTTGTGTCGGTGCTTTGCTGGCTATTGTAAACGGTATTCGAATTGTTATTATGTACCACAATCCAGTATTGGCAGTAACACTTGGAATCACACTCGTATGCACGGTTGTTTTAGCAAAGGTGATTGGATGCACATTGCCTCTTGCGGCAAAGAAATGCGGATTGGACCCTGCGCTTATGGCGGCGCCGCTCATCACAACATTGGTTGATACGGGAACTATTTTATTATATTTTACGATTGCAACAAAGATATTTGGGATTTAGATTGTTCTAAAATATGAACAAAAATTGTCTTGTATACAAAATACGAATGGGATATAATAGAAAACATATGAGACAAAATACGAAAGGAGTCATTAAGTCATGGGATTTATTGATGTTATTAAAGAAAAAGCAAAACAAAATGTAAAAACAATCGTTCTTCCGGAAACAGAAGACAAAAGAACTTATGAAGCTGCTGAGGCAGTACTCAGAGAGGGGACAGCGAAGTTAATTCTTGTTGGAAGCAAGGAAGAGATTGAGAAGAACGGTGCAGGATTTGATATTTCAGGTGCAACCATTGTTGACCCTGCAACATATGAGAAGACAGAAGAATACATTGCAAAATTAGTAGAACTTCGTTCAAAGAAGGGTATGACAGAAGCGCAGGCAAGAGAACTTCTTCTTACAAACTACTTATACTATGGTGTTATGATGGTTAAAATGGGAGATGCTGACGGTATGGTTTCAGGTGCATGCCACTCAACAGCAGATACACTTCGTCCATGCTTACAGATTCTTAAGACAAAACCGGGAACAAAGTTAGTATCAGCATTCTTCGTAATGGTAGTACCGGACTGTGATATGGGTGCAGACGGAACATTTATTTTCGCTGACTCAGGTTTGGAACAGAACCCAGATTCGGAGAAATTGGCTAACATTGCTATTTCTTCAGCAGAATCATTTAAAGCATTAGTAGGAGTAGAACCAAAGGTTGCTATGCTTTCACACTCAACAATGGGAAGCGCAAAGCATGCAGATGTTGATAAAGTAGTAGAAGCAACTCGCATTGCAAAAGAAATGGCTCCGGAACTTGCTTTAGACGGAGAAATGCAACTGGATGCAGCTATCGTTCCTGAGATTGGCAAATCAAAAGCTCCTAACAGCAAGGTTGCAGGACAAGCTAACGTTCTTGTTTTCCCAGACCTTGACGCAGGTAACATCGGATACAAATTAGTTCAGAGACTTGCAAAAGCAGAAGCTTACGGACCACTCACACAGGGTATTGCAAAACCTGTTAACGATTTATCTCGTGGATGTAGCGCAGCTGATATCGAAGGTGTTGTAGCAATTACAGCTGTTCAGGCTCAGGCTGAAGAAAATAACTAATACGGAGGACGCTTAGAATGAATGTTTTAGTAATCAACTGTGGAAGCTCATCATTGAAATTCCAACTTATTAACTCAGATACAGAAGCAGTACTTGCAAAAGGTCTCTGCGAGAGAATCGGTATTGACGGAAGTCTTACTTACCAACCGGCAGGCGGAGAAAAGACAACAGAAAACAAGGCAATGCCAACACATACAGAAGCAATTCAGTTTGTTATCGATGCACTTACAGATGCCAAGAGAGGTGTTGTTAAGAGTCTTGATGAAATTGGTGCAGTTGGACATCGTGTGGTTCACGGTGGAGAAAAATTTGCAACATCAACTGTAATTACAGACGAAGTGTTTAAGGCAATTGAAGAGTGCAATGACCTTGCACCACTTCACAACCCTGCTAACTTAATCGGTATTGCGGCTTGCCAGAAATTGATGCCTGGCACACCAATGGTTGCAGTGTTTGATACAGCATTCCATCAGACAATGCCGGAAGAAGCATATATGTATGGTCTTCCATATGAATATTACGAAAAATACAAAGTAAGACGTTATGGTTTCCACGGAACAAGCCACAGCTTTGTTTCTAAGAGAACAGCAGACATCTTAGGAAAAGACTACAGTGATTTAAAAACAATTGTTTGTCACTTGGGTAATGGTGCAAGTATCTGTGCAGTATTGAATGGTAAATCCGTAGATACTTCTATGGGACTTACTCCTTTGGAAGGTCTTGTGATGGGAACACGTTCCGGAGATATTGATCCGGCTATCTTAGAATTCCTTGCTAAGAAAGAAGATATGGATATTACAGCTCTTATGAACATGTTAAATAAAAAATCAGGTGTTCATGGTGTTTCCGGTATCTCAAGTGACTTCCGTGATTTAACAGCAGGTGCTGAAGCAGGAAACAAACGTGCAAAGATTGCAATTGATGTGTTTGCTTATCGTGTGGCAAAATATGTTGGAAGCTATGCGGCAGCTATGAACGGAGTAGATGCCATTGCCTTCACAGCTGGTATTGGTGAGAATGTTTGTCTTGTGAGAGAAAAAGTTTGTGAATATCTTGGATATTTAGGAATTACTCTTAACAAAGAAGCGAATGCAAAACGTGGTGAAGAAATTGAAATCTCAACACCAGATTCAAAAGTAAAAGTATTTGTTGTACCTACAAATGAAGAGCTTGCAATTGCTCGCGAGACTGTTGCATTGGTTTAGGATAATTTTTCTAAATATTTTGTTGACAAATCATTTTTTAATGGTATAATAATTGAGGTGTGATAAGGAGAACTATATGTTTATTAACCTATCAGACGTTTTGTCAGAGCATCACAAGCTGATTGACGAGGTTGTTTCAGTTGAGATGACAGAGTTTCAATCTTCACTTGGAAGTATGTCGATTCTTGAGAAGAGTCCTGCACACATTGTTGTAAAACATGTGAAACAACGGGAACTTACAATAGATGGCGCATGCAAATTGGTGGTAGAGATTCCTTGTGACCGATGTCTTGAACCGGTTGCAGTAGAATTTGATTTGAAATTCACGAAAAATGTCGATTTAGACGATGATGTTCAGACAGATGAATTGGATGAAAAAAATTATATTGACGGATATAATCTTGACGTAGACAAGTTGCTCTATAATGAGATGTTGATAGGATGGCCGATGAAAATTCTATGTAGCGAAGACTGTAAAGGGATTTGCAACACATGT
>JAZQSP010000132.1:0-11659 GCA_045630205.1 Faecalimonas sp.
CCGTGTGTGTCGTGAGTACTCACACGTTGTTACCGTCTCTCAACGGCTGTTATAGATTCGTACAGTGACTTGTCGCCAGTTTCCTAACTTGACATTCGCTCCACGGAATACCTACCACGGTGGGTAGCAACCTCACGCTTCTTCGCTATCTTGTCACAGCTTTTTTATTATATAGGAAAAGTTGCCATAATGCAAGCACTTTTTTAAAAAATTTTTCAGCAGGCCAGAAGTAGCATTTTACTTCAACTTTGGCATGACTAAACTGATGCTATATACACTTGCACAAAAACATTCCTTATAGTATACTCTTCCTCAAGTAAAGCAAATGAAACTCTTTCAGGAGGTCGTACAATGCGTATTGTAATTAAAGTCGGCACATCTACGCTGACACATCAAAACGGTAACATTAATATAAGAAGAATTGAGAAACTCTGTAAGGTTATTTCGGATTTGAAAAATTCCGGATTAGAGGTTATCTTGGTGTCGTCCGGCGCCATTGCCATGGGCGTAGGCAAATTAGGACTGACCGCAAAACCTCAAGACATTCCTTCAAAGCAGGCATGCGCCGCTATCGGACAATGCGAGTTAATGTATACTTATGACAAAGTGTTTCAAGAATACAATCATACTGTAGCTCAGATTCTCATGACCGGTGAGGATTTTGACAACAAGGAGCGTCATGCAAACTTTGACAACACTTTAAACAGATTGCTTGAGTTTGGTTCTCTTCCTATTATAAATGAGAATGATACAACAGCCACATCCGAAATCACAGTTGGCGACAACGACACTTTATCTGCAATTGTTGCAAAAAGTGCAAATGCTGAGATGCTAATTCTCCTGTCAGACATCGATGGGCTATATACAGCCGATCCACGCAAAGATGCCAACGCAACTTTGATTCCGACTGTAAACGAGATTACAGAGGAAACCATGAACCTTGCCGGTTCTGCCGGAACTTCGCGAGGTACGGGTGGTATGGTAACCAAATTACACGCTGCACAGATTTGCCTGGGCGCAGGTATTGATATGATTATTGCAAATGGAAGCAATCCGGATATCCTCTATGATATTTTTGACGGAAAATCTGTAGGAACACGCTTTGCGAGAAAGGTAGATTAAAATGACAGTTCATCAATTATTAGATACTGCTTTAGCAGTGAAACCAATTGCAGCCTCATTAAGTGAAGCTGATAAGAACAAAGGTCTTCAGTCTATGGCAGACAGCCTTGTCGCACATACTCAAGACATTCTGGAAGCAAACAGAGAAGACCTCATAGCTTATGGGGATGGCGTGATGGCTGACCGCTTGCGCTTAGACGAGGGACGTATTCAGGCAATGGCAAAAGGCATCACCGATGTCTGCAACTTGCCGGACCCTGTCGGACGTATATTAGAATCAAGAACACTCTATAACGGATTAGAACTTCAAAAAATATCTGTGCCAATTGGAGTCGTTGCAGTGATTTATGAAAGTCGCCCTAATGTAACCTCCGATGCTGCCGCTCTTCTTATTAAAAGCGGTAATGTATGCATTCTACGCGGCGGAAAAGAAGCGTTCCGCTCTTCTATGGCAATTGTGAACGCATTGAAAGAAGGACTTGTAAATGCAGGACTTCCTGCCGACCTTATAGGTATGCCTTCCAATACAGACCGCAGTGAAGCAACCGCGCTTATGACTGCTTCCGGAAAAGTGGATTTGTTAATTCCGAGAGGTGGTGCAGGATTGATTCGTGCCTGTGTTGAAAATGCAACCGTTCCTTGCATCGAAACCGGAACGGGCATCTGCCACATTTATATAGACGAAACAGCTGATATCGAAACAGCTATTAATATCGTAGAGAATGCAAAAATGAGTAGGCCTTCGGTATGCAATGCCGCTGAGGTATGCCTCGTAAACAAGAAGATTGCAAATGAATTTCTTCCTTTACTAAGGAAACGACTTTCTGATCATACAGATGAGAAACCTCTTTGCGAACTACGTTTAGATGAAGCAGCTCTGGAAATCATTGACGGTACACCTGCTGCAGACACGGATTTTGACACCGAATTCTTAAATTATATACTTGCTGTTAAAATTGTAGATGATGTGAAGGATGCTGTTTGCCACATTGCAAAACATTCTACCCATCACAGCGAATCTATCATTACACGAGATGAAGCGAACGCTACTTACTTTACGCAAATGGTAGACAGTGCGGCGGTATATGTAAATGCCTCAACCCGTTTTACTGATGGAGGAGAATTTGGACTCGGATGTGAAATCGGAATATCCACTCAGAAGATTCATGCAAGAGGACCAATGGGACTTTGTGAAATGAACACATATAAATATATCATTCGCGGTAATGGACAAATACGATAGAAAAAGGGTGACTTCACGTCACCCTTTTTTTCATGCTTTCATTTGAATAATCAATTTGCCATTCCTGTGCGAGCCGCCTCGAAATCCTCTTCAATTTCCTTAGACGGAGCTTTTGTCAATAATGATACTATAACAATACATATGCTGGAGAAAATAAATGCTGGCAACAACTCATAGATAGTAAAGATACCACCCAATTTGCTGAGCACTAGTTTCCAGAAAAATACCATTCCAGCACCGCTCAACATACCGGCAATCGCCCCTGGCTTGTTGATACGTTTCCAAAAGAGCGAGAACAACATCAATGGACCAAACGTAGCACCAAATCCTGCCCATGCAAATGATACAATCTGGAAGATGATACTCTTCTCATCCAGTGCAATCACAACACCAATTCCGGCAAGAACCAAAAGCGTAATACGAGATACTTTCATAATCTGCTTATCTGTAGCATCTTTCTTGCAAATTCCCTGATAAATATTTTTTGCCAGTGCAGAAGCTGCAATCAAAAGATATGAATCAGATGAACTGATGGTTGCCGCAAGAATACCTGCCATAACAAAACCTGCAAGAATCGGTGGCAGAAAACTTGTTGAAAGTGTTATAAAAATATTCTCAGCAGTAGCTTTTGTTAAATGAGCATCCGGGAATACCTGACGTCCTACAATACCTATAAATACTGCAACACTCAGAGAAATCACAACCCAAACTATTGCAATTCTGCGAGACTGTTTTAATTCTTCTTCTTTGCGAATCGCCATAAAACGAAGCAATACCTGTGGCATACCAAAGTAACCAAGTCCCCATGCCAACATAGAGCATACTGTTAAGAAACCATAATCTGCAACAGCACCAAACACCGGCTTTCCTGCTTCTACAACCTGCTGACCATTAGCATCCAAAACCGGAGTTGCCAATCCAAAGAATTCTAAAAATCCTGGAATCTTATTAGCATTCTCAATAACTGCGCCAAAACCACCTACCTGTGTAGTACTAACCACGACAACTATAGTCAGGGCAACAATCATAACAATTGCCTGCATGAAGTCAGATGCACTTTCTGCAAGGAAACCACCCAGTATCGTATAAAGAAGAACGAAAATCGCTCCTAAAACCATCATGTTTTTGTACGGTACATCAAATAATGTAGAGAATAATTTTCCGCAAGTAACAAAACAACTTGCTGCATATACAGTAAAGAATATCAAAATAAACACTGCGGCAATTAACATAATTGTTTTTTTCTCTTCTCGGAAACGATTTGAAAAGAACTCCGGTAACGTAATTGCATTATTTGCACGCACACTATAACGACGTAAACGCTTAGCCACAACTAGCCAGTTAATGTATGTACCGAGCGCCAAACCAAACGCTGTCCAAAATGCATCTGCAAGACCACACCAGTATGCAACACCAGGAAGTCCCATTAACAACCAACCACTCATATCAGAAGCCTCTGCACTCATAGCGGTAACCCAAGGACCCAGCGAACGACCACCAAGGAAATATTCCTCAGAATTTTTATTGGCACGCTTTGCGTAAACTAAACCGATAACAATAACTGAAGTCATGTAAATAATCATTGCAATCAGAACCTGTATTGTGTTATTATCCATAATCACGTCCTCCTAAAGATTTTTATACAAATATGTTCCTATTTTAACACGTTAGCGTGTCAAAGTCAATTTCTTTACAAAAAATGTTTGCAAACAGTTTTTACAGCTTTCCTCTTGATGTTTTTGCTTAAATCCGTCATAATATCTTTAGTAAGTTTTTCGAAAGGACAAAAAACATAATGTGGATAGCAGACGGGTGGAAGGACTATGAAGTCATTGATACTTCCAATGGTGAAAAATTAGAGCGTTGGGGCGACTACCTTTTGGTAAGACCGGACCCTCAAGTCATATGGAATACAAAGAAATCACATAGAGGCTGGAGAAATATGAACGGGCACTATCACCGCAGCAAAAAAGGTGGCGGTGAATGGGAATTCTTCGACTTGCCGGAACAATGGCAAATCAACTATAAAAGCCTGACATTCAACTTAAAGCCATTTAGTTTTAAGCACACCGGACTTTTCCCAGAGCAGGCAACCAACTGGGACTGGTTCTCAGAAAAAATCAGAAAAGCAGGCAGACCAATTAAGGTCCTAAATCTATTCGCCTACACAGGTGGCGCTACTCTTGCAGCGGCCGCAGCCGGCGCAAACGTTACACATGTGGATGCTTCTAAAGGTATGGTTGGATGGGCAAAGGAAAATGCCGCTTCATCCGGACTTTCTGATGCTCCGATTCGCTGGCTTGTAGATGACTGTGTGAAATTCGTAGAGCGCGAAATCCGTCGTGGCAACAAATACGATGCTATCATCATGGACCCTCCTTCTTACGGGCGTGGACCAAAGGGCGAAATCTGGAAAATCGAGGATATGATTCATCCGCTGATAAAACTCTGTACACAGATTCTGTCAGACAAGCCTCTGTTCTTCTTGATTAATTCCTATACAACAGGACTTGCACCTGCTGTATTGACTTATATGTTAGCAACAGAACTCAAAGAATTTGACGGAACTGTGGATTCACAGGAAATCGGACTTCCGGTATCAAGTAATGGTCTGGTGCTTCCGTGTGGTGCTTCCGGACGTTGGGAAGCGAAATAGTAAATATAATAACTAAGGGATTCGTTTTGTTAATCACATTTCGAATCCCTTTTCTTGTACATTACATCATTTGTTTTAGTTGTTCATAAATATAGGATATCGGAAGACCTACTACGTTAAAATAGTCCCCTTCTATCTTTTCAATATATACTGCAAAACCACTCTGAATGCCGTAGCTTCCTGCTTTGTCCATGACGTTGTCACTTTCGATATAATTCCAAATCTCCTCATCGGTCATCGAATTAACATAGACATCCGTTTTTACTGCATGATTCACAATAGTTTCGTTCCCATCTACATCGTAATCTAAGATTGCAACGCCGGTGTATACCTGATGCGTATCTCCTTGGAATCCGTTTATCATGTCAAAAGCATCGTCTTTTGATTTCGGTTTCCCAAGAATCGCACCTTTGTGCGCCACAACAGTGTCTGCTCCGATTACAATCATGTTTTTGGCATCATTTTGCTCTGCGATATCTTTCGCTTTTAAAAGCGCAAGCTCCTTGACGATCTCATCCGGCGTTTCACTTGTATATGTTTCTTCCTTGTGACTGACTTGAATCTCAAACTCATATCCCGCCTGTGCCAGAAGTTCGCGGCGTCTCGGCGAGGCTGAGGCTAATATTATTTTCTTAGTTTGCATAATTTATTTCCTCCGTGTTATGCAATATCTTTCTTGGTATATTTCCAATATGCGGCCACAATACCTACTATCGCATACGCCATACCAATCAAAATCAGTTTTGCATCCAGCGTAACCTCTGTCACGATATCTGTTCCATTTGCATATCCAAATGGTGTGATGTACTTGAGAAATTCTGCACTTTCGGTGATGTTAGCAATTAAGTTAAGGAAATACATGGTCACTGCAACGCCTAGTCCAGCGCCAACGCTTCCTTTTCGTAAGAAAGCAGAGATTCCAAAGCAGATTCCCGCAAGTTCTATCTGCAATAATAAATATGCCGCATGAAGCAAAAACATCTCTTCCCAAGGAATTGTCTCGCCGATGCCAGCCATTCCTGCTGTCACTACTGCAAATACGATTACATTTAAAATTACGATCTGTAACATCACAGAGATTAGTTTTTCAGCGATGATTTTTCTTCTGCTGACTGGATGTGTGAGCAAGAACTCCGCAGTACGCTCCTTCTCTTCTTTTGCAAGAACGCCCGCGCCACAAATGGCTGCGAAGAACGCGCCTCCCATTCCGAGTACATTTCCACATTCAATGGAATAATAGCCGAGCAGTGTTCCAAAATTAATCTGGTCCATGCCGAATGCGGCCGAGAAGCTTCCCATATCCGCAAAGACATCGCTGATACTCTCCATTTCGCCCTTCATCTCCGGATAAATGAACACGCACACTCCTATCATGAAGCTAATGACTGCAGTCCATATCCAAAATGAGGTTCGGTTTTGTTTTAATTCGTGTCTTAAGATTGTCATTACACCTCACCCCCGTCTTTATAATAGTGCATGAAGATTTCCTCCAAGTTTGGTTCGGAGATAGAAATATCTTGAATGTTCTGCTTCGCAAACACTTGCAACAGTTGGTTGATATCACCACCGTACAGGAAGGTCATGCCGTTCTCTGTCTGGCGCAAATCACGCACTTCTTGTAATTCCTCTATATTCACGTCTCCCTGCACATGCACACGTTTTGCGTTGGTTTGCGAAAGTGCTTCTACACTACCGCAAGCAATCAATTTTCCTTCACGAATAATGCCTGCACGCGAACAGTTTCTCTGCACTTCCGCAAGAATATGTGAGGATAAAAAGATTGTCGTACCCTCTGCATTTCGCTCCTGCAGAATCTGGAAGAATTCACGTTGCATCAATGGGTCCAAGCCACCAGTCGGTTCATCTAATATTAAAAGCTCCGGCTTATGTTGAAGTGCACATACGATAGCCACTTTTTTCTTATTTCCAAACGATAATTCGTCCACTTTTTTTGAGGTGTCTAACTGCAATCTCTCACAGAGAACCTTCGCCTCCTCACTGCAGTCTTTTCCTCGCAAATCTGCAGATAACTTGAGTACGTCTCGCACGCGCATTCCCGCATAAAATGTTGTCTCAGATGGCAGATAACCGATGCGCTCCAATATTTTTTCTTTGTCTTTTTCAATATCCATCCCTAGAACCGAAGCACTGCCGTCACTGCATTTGATTAATCCTAACAGCGTGCGGATTGTGGTACTTTTGCCCGCGCCATTTGGTCCGATAAACCCGAAAAATTCACCTTGATTCACTGTTAGGTTGAGGTCCTCGATTCCACGGGATTTCCCATAATATTTTGTCAGTTTCGTTGTCTCAATTGCTTTCATGCTATTCACCACGTTTCTCTTTTTCTCTAAATATCAAATAAGAATACACAGTTGGTACAAACACTGCTACAGCAACAACACTTAAAAATATTGCTACCATGAATTTGTTTGGTAAGAACATGCTTAGAATGATAACAACTCCACATGCTACCCAAAGTTTTCCACCAAGTCTGTGTGTACGGTTCCAGTTGTCCTCATCATTTAATGTCCAAGGAAGTTTGATTCCCATCGTATAACTTTGCTTACATTTCGGCAGATAATTTCCTATCACAATAAACACAACACCCACCAACGATGGTATAATTTTTTCAACCCTAAACTCCATTCCAAGCGCCGTACCATACATAAGAACTGCTCCCAAAACAGAGATGATTGGACATATCCAAAGAACAATGTTTAAAACTTTTCCTTCAATGTTTTGCTTCTTCGGATCTGCACTTGTTCCCAACAGGCATACCCAATGCACTGCAAATAAGAATCCCGGAAGTCCAAATACTGCAAATGCCTTACTGCTCCATCCGTCAACTTCTCCTGATGCATTCCAGTGTGTAGGAATTTTATTCGGAAGCTCATTCCACAATATCATCCCGGCGATAATCGGCACTAGAATTATAATCGATGTGATAATCAATTTCTTTTTATTTACCTTAATCATTTACCTTTTCCCCTTTCAAGTCTGTAATCCACAACATAATTTCTTCTAAAACAGAAGCATTCAGCTCATAGATAATAAATTTCCCATCACGCGTATCACGTATCAGGTCTGCTTCTTTAAGTACAGACAAATGTCTGGAAATCGAAGCTCCCGTAACGTCAAAGTGTTCCGTGATCTCACCTGCTGACATCTTTCCACTCTTAAGAAGATTTAATATCTCACGCCGGATAGGGTCTGCGAGAGCTTTTAGTGTATTGTGCATTCCCATCTCATCACCTCTTCATTTAACATTTAACCTAATTGTTAAATGTATTGTACTATAGTTTTTAGAAGGTGTCAATCTTTTGGGGGTGGAACTTTTTTCAAGACGATGTTCTTATATGCCTTTTATTTCGAATATATTTGATACTATCGAATATGCTTTTATATGTATTGAGATTTAATGATGTGTTCCATTTGTGTGGCAGAACGGAGATGTATATGAAAAAATCATTATCTTTCTGGCAATTTGCCGGTTTTCTTTTTACTGCTGTCGCAGGTGTTCTACTGCACTTTCTCTATGATTGGAGTAATCAAAGTGCACTTGTCGCACCTTTTTCTGCAGTAAACGAATCTATTTGGGAGCATATGAAACTGCTCTACTTCCCAATGTTTTTCTTTGCGCTGGTGGAACGCCAATTTATCGGAGACGAATACGAGAATTATTGGTGTACAAAACTTGCCGGAATTCTTCTGGCACTAACATTAATTCCTGTGCTTTATTATAGTTACACAGGAATATTTGGCGTGCAAATAGACTGGATAAATATTGCCATCTTCTTCGTGGCTGCTACAACAACTTATCTGTTTGAGACGTGTCTATTAAAAAAAGAGGGATGGAAATGTCCCTCTCAACTGCTCGCACTGCTCGTCCTGTGTGTCATAGGGTATGTCTTTGTGGTGTGGACATATCTGCCACCGGAGATACCACTATTTCAGGATCCTATGTCAGGGAAATATGGTGTGTTTGCTCTTTAGACAAAATAGGCTATACAATTTTACAAACGTCAATCCAACTGACAAAGCCGGAATATTGTTCCAATTCACTAATAGTTAATTCTATGGCGCTATTAGAACTTCCGCATGCCGGAAATACGGTCTCAAAACGTTTGAGGGATTCGTCTAGATATACCTCTACACCTTCATTAACTGCAAAAGGGCAAACACCGCCAACGGCATGTCCAATCAGTTCTTCTGCTTCTTCAAACGCTAACATTTTTGCTTTTGCACTAAAGAACGCTTTGTACTTCGGATTATCAATCTTGGCATCCCCTGCTGCTACAATCAGAACCACTTTTTCTCCCACATGGAAAGACAACGTCTTCGCGATTCTGTTTTCATCGCATCCTAATGCTTGCGCTGCTAATGCAACTGTTGCACTTGATACCTCAAATTCCTGAATTCTATCTTCCATTCCTTGTGTCTTAAAATATTCTCTTACTTTTTCTATTGCCATTGTTCTTTTCCTCCTATCTACATCGGGGTTCCCACTTCGATTAGATTTCCATCTAAATCATAAAACCGAACTACCTTCTGTCCCCATGAATGTGTCATCAGTTTGTTAACGTATTCAACTGATGGATATAAGCTTTCCAATTTCTCCACAAAAGCTTCTATATTGCGCTCCTCAAAATATAGTTCGCAGGAGTTGTTTTCCGGAATAACATCTTTCCCAAGAAATTGCTTCCATATCGTTTCCTCCTGAAGCACAAGACCTTCCGTCAGTATCATATTGCCATCACTGTCGAGTATCATATCAAGGCCAAACAAATCGTGGTAAAACTGCTTGGATTTTTCAATGTCTTTTACAACAATCAGAATGTTTTTTAACTTCATAATTAATACCCCAACTCTTCTTTAATCAAAATAACCTCATACTCTGAACCAGTCGGTTTGTCCCATAATACTGATAAATTTCTGCAGATTCTCTCCGGGCTATTGCAATCATAACATTTGTCAGCATGCAAGGCACACGGCGTTTTTCTATTCAAACGCTTCGCATTCAATGGTGCTGCAATATTACGTGCACGATAGATTGCTTTATCGAGACTTGGTGCAATCTTGTTGACCCCGATTACCAGATACACCTTGGATGGGCCATAAGATATTGCGGCAACTCGGTTGCCGGTATTGTCGATATTAACAATCTCTCCTTTTTCCGATATTCCATTCACGGAACTGATATAGATATCGGCACGAGAAGCTGCTGTTCTCGTCTCCATCACGGTCATATCAGCCGGTTTCTCATCATGCCAATAAACAATATTATGTTTTGAAAGCATAGCAAACAGATTCATCTGATGAATGGTGACAGAACCACCTAATCCAACTGTTTTTTCGTTGATTTGGTTGTCTATGTAGTTTGCCGCTGATTCTTTGGTGTCAAAAATATTTACAATGTAGCCCTTTTGTTCTAGATTGGTTTTTAAGGTTGTAAGATTGTGTTCTATCATGTTAATTCAAATCCTTTGTGTTGTTTCACTATTTTTATCATAATCATAATGTTCTTCACAAGAAAGTTCTGTCGGTCGCATCATAAAATACACCGCATTCCCTTTTGAATTCACATATTCATGCTCCATTTCAAATCTTGCTTTCTTATGTAATGCTATACTTGCAACATTATCTGTTCGTATCTGTGCAACTGCAATCTTGTACCCTTTTTCTCGCGCTACAAGCATAACTCGTAAAAGAGCCTCATATCCGTATCCCTTTCTGCATTCATTCTCGAATATTTCCGGTCCACAACTAACAACACACTTGGAATGTTCATACAAGGAAATCATACCGACAATGTTCCCCTGGTGTACAACAGCAAATATTTCAAAATATTTATCATTATAGCACCTCCTATTCATTTCTCGAATCATATCTTGAACTTCAGAAATGGTTTTATGCCTATATTTATTTCGTTGTAATTCTAATGCATCCGCTTCGGTAAAATTTCGTAAGGTAATCATAATCTTTTCTCTATCTCCAAAAGCTAACTTGTTTCACTTATTATAGCATATTACTCCTGTTATAGTATCCAATTTTATTAATATTCTTCAAAACACAAAAGACTTTTGTTCATCATCCGTAGTCTACATGGATTACCGCGTTCGTTATGACATAATCCCGAAACTAATCGCCACTATTGAGTGGGAATAACAAAGAACTACTTCAAATAGTGTTCAATTAAATTTATAACCACCTTTTGATTAATGGGGTTCTTTCTTGTCTCATATGTGAGAATCAGATTCTTTCCTGGAAATATTCCATTCTGCTCATAGGTTGCAATTTTCTTTACAGCCGCCTCTGCATATGTGGAATCATCCATCATTCCAAAGTGTTCCCAAAACACCTCTTCCCGCTTTTTTATATTCAACACAGTAAAATCAGGATATATCCTGCCCACTCCTCTTAAATAAAGCGGATACTCATATCTGTAAGGAACTCCTTCTTTGCTTAACATATCTGCTATAATCAACTCAGACTTGGAACGAACCCGCTCTCCTTTTAGTGTATAGAGTTCCGGTGTATCTTCATAAAATTCTTTTCCTTGATATATTTCTTCTTGCCATTTTCGAATATACTCTTCATCTGTTTCCATAATCGGTGTGACTATTTTTTTGCGCTCG
>JAZQSP010000133.1:0-1634 GCA_045630205.1 Faecalimonas sp.
GCAGGAAGCAAAGATAGAAGCAAAGGTTGATAACAAAGGTAATGAGACAGTAGCCATCGAGCCAACAAAGCACGTTAGCAGGGAAGTCTATGACGCCTATTTGCAGGAAGCTAAATCAATTGTGTCCAATGTAAAGGGCGCAAGCGTGAAAATTGCAAAGGTGTTCACGGAGATGTATGAACGTGGTGTTCTCGAGTACGACACAGACGACAAGAGCGATACAGTCCGTTATACATCTATGAGTGACTTTGCTGAAAAGGAGCTTGACCTAAAACTCACTGATAAGCAGTTGAAGAATTATGTTCGCCTTATTAATATATATGGTGAGAAGCAGGAGGACGGCACTTATATTATTGCTGACAAGTTTGTTGCCTATGGTATCGACAAGCTTGACCGTATACAAACACATCCTGACTTCAAGTCACGCAATGACTTTGATGACATCATCAAGTCAACAGGTATTAATCCATTCACAAGTGCTTCTGACATACGTGCCATTTTAGGCCGTATAAAGGATGCTGACTATGACAAGAAACTTGAAGACAAGAAGCAGGAGCAGGAAGACAAGAAGCAGGAGCGCACCACAAAGGAAGAAAAGCTTAATGCGGAAGTGACAAAGCTTACAGAGGATGTGAAGCAGGAGCGTGAAGCTAATGACTCACTCCGTCAATGGATAGTACGTTTTTACGGATATAGTAAAGACGCAAAAATGACGGATAAAGAGTTTAGAGAAGCTTTTAAGAGTGAGTTTGAAAAGCTTGATAAACAAACTGCTAATGAAATAAAAGAGAAGCAGGAAGCTAAAAGCAAGTAATTCGTAAATACGATAACGGCTATTGTTGAGATGTGTAAACAATTAGGGCAATTTAATTTGACCCTAACGGTTTAGCACTTAAAAGTGTTAAACTGATAACGTAATAAAGCCTGCCGGTCAACCGGCACACTTAGAAAGGAGTAAAAGAAAATGAAAACGGAAAAGAAAGAGAGACTAAGTGGTTTAGACGAGATTAAAGGTGCTAGGATTACACTAAATAACCTCGAGAGATTAGTCCGCCGGTCAACCGGCGAGATTACAAAAGATGACATCCTATTTCAGATTATGCTAATGAAGGCAGAACTTGAAGGATTAGAAGAACTTGAGTTAGATAAGATGTATGCAGATTACTTGAAGCAGGAGCAGGAAAGATTACACAGACGTGTAGAACGTTTTATGGCATGTCGCAACGCACCATGCAAGGATTGTCACATGTTATACATCGATTGCTTTGAACCAACAAAAGAAGATTTAGAGGAGATGGAAAATGTTTCTAAGGACAATGGAGTATCCGCTTAACAAAGAAATTAAATATGACCCTGAAGCAACTGCTCAGTTGAGAAAGGAACTCAGAGACAAAATGCCAAAGAAATATTTACCTGAGATTAATCCTGAAATGTATGAGATT
This sequence comes from Faecalimonas sp., assembly GCA_045630205.1. Taxonomy (GTDB): domain Bacteria; phylum Bacillota; class Clostridia; order Lachnospirales; family Lachnospiraceae; genus Faecalimonas. The sequence continues at coordinate 1,443 of JAZQSP010000133.1, forward strand.
TTAAAGAAAGCACACAGAGGTGGACACACCTACTGCGTGACTGAGGATTACAAGAATGATAGTGAAGATTTATAAGAATGATACAGAAGTTGAAACGCTATTAACCGGTATAACATCTGTGGTAATAGGATTACTCACCGCACAGTTCTATAATGATAATGAGAATACTGTCTATTCGGTTGACTTAGGTGA
>JAZQSP010000134.1:0-1480 GCA_045630205.1 Faecalimonas sp.
TATCCGGAGGAAGCTTGCCGGAGACCTTTGGTTTGAGGGTGAGAATGCTGTTCTGTTTGCTGACACTAATGCAGGCAAGAGTATCCTTGCGGTGCAGATTGCGGATTCTATTTCACGTGGAGCAGCGATTGATCCTCTTGAGCTTACAGCTGAGGCTCAACCTGTGATATATTTTGATTTTGAGATGGAGGCTCCACAGTTCAGCGCCAGATATTCCGTCAATGGTCAGAATCCATATCAATGGCACGATAACTTCAATAGAGTGGAGATTAACGAAGATGCAGATGTTCCGGTCGGTAATTATACTCATTTCATCTGCGATGCGATTGAGTCTGTTATGAATGCTGTCGGAGCCAAGGTCGGAATAATCGACAATATCACCTATCTGGGCGACGAGCTTGAGAAGAGCAAAGCTGCTGCGCCATTGATTAAAATGCTCAAGGCAATCAAGAAGAAGAATGGGTTTTCATTCCTTATCCTGGCACATACTCCCAAACGCAACAACACAAAGCCAATCACGAAAAATGATTTGAGCGGTAGTAAGCAGATTATGAATCTGGTGGATTCTGCCTTTGCGATTGGAGACAGTAAGCAGGAGAATGGGCTGCATTATATCAAGCAGGTCAAGAGTAGAAATGCGAGGTACCAGTTTGATAAAGACAATGTTTTGATTTGTAAGATTGTGAAGGAGGAAAATTTCTTGAAGTTCGTTATTCAAGGGACTGCTCTCGAGATGGATCATCTGGAGTCTGCAGAGCCTATGAACAGAGAGAAACTTTATGATCTTATTAAGCGAGAATACCCCAAAGGCAAGAGTGCCAGGAGCATTGCAGATCAGGCCGGATACAGCCACACAACTATCAACAAGATTGTAGCAGAACTCATCCGCAGAGGTGAGCTCAAAGAGCGTGGAAATGGAAACTTGACAGAAATGCCATAGGTTCCGAAAGTTCCACAGTTTCCAGTAATAAGATTGTGGAAACTATGGAAAGTGTGCAAACCCTGTAAGTTTCCAGTTTTCCATCATTCAAAAAGCAATAATTCCATGAATAACAAATCATTAAAATACAGATATACTCTGGAAACATACGATCCGAAAGTAAGAAAGCATATCTGTCCGGCTTGTAGGAAGCGGACTTTTGTCAGGTATGTGGATTTGGAAAGTGGTGAGTATGTTTCCACTGATGTCGGCAGGTGTGATCGAGAGGAGAAATGCGGATATCATAAGAAACCAAGAGATTATTTTGAGGAGAATGGAGGCGGGCCAAAGAAAGAGTATTTCTTCCCGAGAGCAGTGAAAAAGGTTAGTTCTGACAATCATTTTTCTATCGTTTCATCACAGCTGGCAAAAGACACTATGACTGCTTATGAGAAGAACAATCTCATTTCCTTCATCAAGTCGCGCTGGGGCAAAGATGCAGTTCAGAAAATCACCACGTCATATCAAATAGGAACCTGCCGGTTTTGGCCAGGTGCGACT
>JAZQSP010000135.1:0-4051 GCA_045630205.1 Faecalimonas sp.
GCTCCTTATTTCATCATTAATAATGAGAAGTTTTCAAGTGCCTGGCAAAGTTCTTTCATGAACTTAGAAGCAGGTGTTCCGTCTAATGCTCTGTGGTCATATGACAAGCAGAGATTCATTCCCGGATATGTCTTGATTTCTCCATTCACTTCTTTGATACGTGTTGTAGTACCGCATACACCAAGGATACCAACCTGTGGTGGGTTAACTACCGGTGTAAATACTTCTACGCCGAGTGAACCTACGTTAGAAACTGTAAAGCTTGCTCCTGATAACATGTCCGGAGTTGCTTTTCCTTCCTGACAAAGTTTTGCAAGACGTTTTGCCTCGATTGAAAGTTCAGCAAGCGATAACTTGTTGGCATTGAAGATTGTTGGAACCATAAGTCCCTTTGGTGTATCAACTGCCATACCAAGGTGTACGTTGTTGTATTTACGAATCATGTTTTCCTCAGGCATTGTAGCGTTAAGTTGTGGATGGTTCAGGATTACACGAGATACTGCAAACATAACAAGATCGTTGATTGTGATGTTTGGCATACCCATTGCTTCACCATTTGCCTTAAGCTGTTTTCTGAGGTTCAAGATTGTGCTTGCATCGAATGAATGCTGGTGTGTAAGCTGAGCCATTGTGCTGAGCGAACGAACCATTGCTTTTGCAGTTGCTTTACGGATTGCTGAGAATTTCTCATCTACGTAATCCGGAGCGTCTGCTACAGGTGCTGCTGCCGGAGCTGCTGGTGCCTCTGCTTTTGCAGGTGCTGCTTCTACAACAGGTGCTGCTGGTGAAAGTGCCTGAGCCTGTGCAAGTGCTCTTACGTCTCTTTCGATGACACGTCCGTATGGACCTGTTGGAGCTGCCTGAGTTGGGTCAACACCAAGTGTCTCTGCGATCATCTTAGCTCTTGGAGATACTTTTGCATCCGGATTAGCTGCTACCGCTGCCGCTGCTACAGGTGCTGCTGCTACAGGTGCTGCACTTGCCGCCGGAGTTGCTTCTGCAGGTGCTGCTGCAGGTGCTTCCTCTCCTGCTTTTAATCCAACTGTGGAATCTCCCGGATTACCGATTGCACATACATTTACTAATACCGGAACTTCGTCTCCATCATTATAGAAGATTTCAAGCAATGTTCCTGCTGCTGTAGACTCGCACTCAAATGTTGCTTTGTCTGTTTCATATGTAAAGAGGATATCACCTACTGCGATTTGGTCGCCTACTTTTTTCACCCACTCTGTGATGATACATTCCTCAACTGTGATACCTGCTTTTGGCATCAATACTCCCTGTGCTACAGGACCTGTCGGTGCTGCCGGTGCTGCTGCAGGTGCAGGTGCTGCTTCCGGTGCCGGAGCCGCTGCTTCTGCTGGTGCTGCCTCCCCAGATGCGCCCTTTAATGCGGATACATCATCACCCGGTGTTCCGATTGCACATACATTTACTAATACTGGAACTTCGTCTCCATCGTTATAGAAGATTTCGAGCAATGTTCCTGCTGCTGTAGACTCGCACTCAAATGTTGCTTTGTCTGTTTCGTAGGTGAAAAGAATATCGCCTACTGCAACTTGGTCGCCTGGTTTTTTCAACCATTCGGTAATCACACATTCTTCAACGGTGATACCAGCCTTTGGCATTAATACGCCTTCTGCCATGTTTTGTTCCTCCCTATTATTGATTTTTATAATGATTCAGAGCCAACCTCGAAAACTTAATGTGTTTGACTCTAAACGGTTGTAAAATGTTAGATTTTGTTGCATTTATAACATTTCATAACAAATGTATATCCTTCTCCTTCTTTTGTCAAGAATTATTTTGCTATTTATGTACTTTTTTACATACAATACCATTCCCCGAGTTTTTCAGGGAAAATCGGCTGCGCCAAGCCATCCTTAGTGGCCTCACACACATGCTTCGTATTGGCTACCCAATTCTGTGTATCAGCTTCCGGTCGTGGCTGGTGCAAGACGAAAATGTTCTTAATATCCAGATATTCCTCCATTAACTTTCTGGTCGAACGAAGACCCACATATGGAAATGGTGCAAAGAGCCAGTCGATATGAGATGACCATACGCTAATCTTCTCGAACAGTTCCTTACAAGGCATAGCATCCCCAGTGACCGCCAGATGCTTGTCTGCTGTTTTAATAAGAAGAGTTAAATTTTGAATATAGCTATATTGTTCGCCCTCATGAATACTCTGCATGAATGTAATATGTAGATTATCAATTATAATCTCTTCGGCGTCTGCTACTTGATACAGATTGTCTTCCGGTATATTAATTTTTTGTAAAGATTTTATAGTTGTCTCAGTAGAGTAGATCATTAATTGCGAATTTTTCTCCCAAACTTTCTTCACATACTCCGAACAAAAATGATCCTCATGCTCATGCGTAAAAATAAGAATGTCCGGTTTTAATTTCTCTCGTATTTCCACCGGAGTATCTTGATATAATTTTGACAGATCCCTGCATAGACAGTCGATGCCTATTATTTTTTCTTCCGCCCTTAAAACAATTCCTGCGTTTGAAACATATTGAAACTCCACTCTTCTTTCCCTCTCTTCCTGTACTGATATTGAAGTTGCTTATTGACATTTTTTATCGTATCTTTTATAACAATCTAAGAGAAACGAAGTTTACTACCGTGTAATAGATTCTTCTATTCAGACGGGCTGCTCGTTTCTTTTTTTGTTCGTAATTACATCATATAAATATTATGCACACTTTCATTCTGACACATTTATTGATTATGCGCAAGAATAAACGGCGACCAATCGGTCGCCGCGTCATTATGTTCTAAAGATAAAATGTCACATTTCTGCCATTACTTATTTTCTTTTTACTTCCTCTTCTAGGTCGTACAAACACACGATTAATCCAAAGCCCAAAATCACTGATGCCATTCAATAATCCCTGTGGTAATTTGAGATACCAATTTGGAATTTTTATATCCGTATCATTTTCATATACTCTCATAACTTTAAACCTCCTTCATAAAAATATCACCGTTGCTCTGAAATTCTGAGAGCGCTTTGATTTGAGATTCGAAATCATCAAATCCCTTTTTCCTATATTTACTTATTGTACTCTTGTAGAAGAATTCAACTATATGTTTCTTAGAATTATATATGTATATTTTACCATCGTGACAACAGACAATACACATTTGATATTCATTCTTAAATGCCGAATTAAAATCATTGATACTTGGTGGCATACTGTTAGGATGTGTATGTATTGCCACCAAATTTTTATTCTTCGCTACAATTGTACGTGTTCTTTTTGAATATCTTATTTTTCTTTCTGTTTTTTGATTCGTTTCCGCAGCGACCACTTTCAATGTATTAATGTCTAACCAATACATATCCTCAAATAATGTTCCACTTCTATGCTTTAGCATTTTCTTCGCAAGTTGATAAAGTTTTCGATTTAGATGTTTATCATCGGATATCTTATCAAACTTACCTCTGTATTCACCACTATCAATATAAGAGTGATTAATTACAGTTTCTCTGTTCCTTCCGTGGCGCTGAACTTCCTGTAATTCTCCATACACTTCTTCTCACCTCCTATGATATAACAGAATTAAAAGAAATGTCAACTAAGTTCACATTCAAAACAAACTGGTATTCACTTGTTCAAACATTGAAATAATTTGACGAATTGTCATAAATATGTCATTAGAAATGTTTGAATTTGTATCTCGATTATAGTGTTTATTGCATTTTTCGTCAATAGTATTTTTATCATTCATCGAAAGACCAGCGATAGCTGATGAGCAGAATGTAACAATCATCTCAAACTCCACTTGACACTTCCTCTATTTGTGTTTAAAATCTGTTATGGAATGTTATGATTATAACATTTATTAACAATTCAAAGGAGAATAGTTATTATGCAGACTTTAGAACTCAAAAAAATTGCAAATGAAGTCCGCAAGGGTATCATCACCTCTGTACATAGTGCAAAGGCAGGACATCCGGGTGGTTCTTTATCAGCAGCAGACATCTTTACTTATTTATATTTTGAGGAAATGAATATCGACCCTCAGAATC
>JAZQSP010000136.1:0-4043 GCA_045630205.1 Faecalimonas sp.
AGAGTAGCCAAGCCGGGACGGGATAAACGCTGAAGGCATCTAAGCGTGAAGCCCCCCTCAAGATGAGATATCCCAACGTAAGTTGTAAGACCCCTTGAAGACGACGAGGTAGATAGGACAGAGGTGGAAGTGCAGTAATGCATGTAGCTGACTGTTACTAATAGGTCGAGGGCATAACCAAGGTAAGGTGATAGGAACAAAAAAGATGAAATGATAATCAATAGTTTGTGTGTAGTTTTGAAGGTACAGCCAAAGGCTATGTGCCTTTTTTTACAATCTAGGGGATTGGTCAAATGGTATGATAGGAGTCTCCAAAACTTTTGGTGGGGGTTCGATTCCCTCATCCCCTGCTCGTAAAAAATAGCGAAAACCCTTGTAAAATCATGGTTTTTCGCTATTTTTATTGGTTCTAAGTCAACAGTTGGGGTGCAATTCGTTTGCGCCCCTCTTCTTTTTCTTTAAATTTAGGGCGCGGTAAGGTATATTTCGGCTAAAATCAAATAAGAGTTAAAATGAGCCGAATATATGACACAGAATGGTGTGGTTGATTTCAAGAAGTTGAGCACATGATGAATAGAATCTCTTAAAAAGGTGTGGGAGAAGATGTGCGACTAATTACATTTAGAAGAAATGTATAAATAAATGCTATTTAACACTTTACTTCGTTAAAATTTTGTTATACAATGATATGTATATATTCTTAAAATATTTAAAAGGAGAGAGAATTATGAAAAAGACAAAATTATTATCAATTATAACAATGGTAGCACTTCTTGTGTCTAGCCTTGTAGGATGTGGAGGTCCAAACTACACAAAAGACAACACTGAGTTTGTAATTGGTGTTTCAGGACCACTTACAGGTCCGGCAGCTGTTTATGGTACTGCAGTTAAGAACTCAGCAGAGATGGCAGTTGAAGAAATCAACGCAGCAGGCGGATTAAACGGTATCAAATTCAAATTAGTTGCAACAGATGACAAACATGATGCAACAAATGTAGCTACAAACTATTCATCTATGTTAGAAGGCGGTATGCAGGTATCTCTTGGTACAGTTACAACAGGTCCTGGACTTGAGTTTACTAACCTTTCAGCAGAAGATAATGTATTCTTCCTTACACCATCAGCTTCAGGTGACAAGATTCCGCAGAATGATAACGGATTCCAAATGTGCTTCGCAGATGGTAACCAAGGTGCAGTTGCAGCTGATTATGTAAATGAAAATTACAAAGGCCAAACAATCGGTATCTTCTACAAATCAGATGATGCATATTCAAATGGTATTTACGAACAATTTAAAGACAACTTGGATGATTCTATCAAAACAGTAGAATCAGTATTTACAGATGCAAATACAACAGACTTCTCTACACAGATTAGTTCATTAAAAGATTGCAAATTTATCTTCATGCCAATTTACTACACACCAGCATCTCTTTTCATGACACAGGCAAAAGACCAGATTGCAGCTGATGCAATTTACTATGGATGTGATGGTTTTGATGGTATTGAATCTGCAGAAGGATTTGACATTAATGCAATTCCTCAAGAAGTAACAATGCTTTCACACTTCAACTCAAAAGCAACAGAAGGTAAAGCAGCTGAATTTATTAAGAAATACACAGAAAAATATGGTGCAGACACATTAAACCAATTCGGTGCATCTGCTTATGACTGTGTATACGCAATCTTTAATGCAATGAAAGAAGCGATTGAAGAAGGAAAAGAAATTGATGTTACAATCTCAGCTTCAGATCTTTGCGATATCTTAAAAGAAAAATTTGCAGGAGATTTCACATACACCGGTGTAACAGGTGAAGAAGGAAAAGAAATCTCTTGGAAAGAAAACGGTTATGTAGAAAAAGGTGCAGTTAAGTACGTAATTAAAGAAGCTACTAAATAGGAGACTTTATGGAAATTATTGAAACTTTGATAAATGGTCTGAGTTCCGGCGGTACATATGCAATGATTGCATTGGGATATACAATGGTTTACGGCATTGCAAAAATGCTGAATTTCGCTCATGGTGATATTATCATGGTGGGCGGATATATGTTGTATGTCACAATGATAACCGCAGGTAATCCGATACTTGGACTTTTGGCGGCAGTCATCTTTTGTGTGCTGCTCGGAATTACAGTGGAAAAAATAGCATATAAACCACTTCGAGGTGCTTCACCACTTGCAGTATTAATTACTGCAATTGGTGTGAGTTATCTGCTTCAAAGTACGGCGCAGATGATTTTTGGTACGGCACCGAAGATGGTAATTATTGCTGACATGGGTAATTTTGAAGTGGGAGCATTGAAGATTCCGTATTATACAATTATCACACTGGTATGCTCGTTTGTAATCATGATTGCCCTCACGATGTTTGTAAAGACAACAAAGACAGGAAGGGCAATGGTTGCTGTATCAGAAGACAGAGGTGCCGCACAACTTATGGGAATCAACGTGAATGGTATTATTATGATAACATTTGCAATCGGTTCTGCGCTGGCGGCATTTGCAGGTTTCTTCATGCTCATGAAGGCACCAAGTCTTTCGAACACCTTGGGAGCAATGCCTGGTATCAAGGCATTTACTGCAGCCGTTATCGGTGGTATTGGTTCTATACCGGGTGCAATGTGCGGTGGTATATTGCTTGGTGTAGTAGAGGCAATTTCATTTAAAATCCCTGCTATTGCGCCATATACAGATGCAATCGAATTTATGATTCTTATTCTTATACTTCTCGTCAGACCGACAGGTATTATGGGTAAGGTTAGAAGGGAGAAGGTATAATGGCAAAAGCAGTAAAACGAATCAAGTGGAAACATTACGCGAACTATATCGTAATTGCAATTTTGACAGTTATCTTTTCCGTTATGTCAATGAGCGGTTCCTTGACATCTTCAACCATATACCTTTTGGAAAAGATTGCGATTGCAGTGATGCTGACAGTATCTCTTAGTGTAGTGGTTGGATTTCTTGGTGAATTGTCGCTTGGACATGCAGGATTTATGTGTGTTGGTGCATATTTGGGAGGAAAGACAGCTTGCCTGTTACAGCCAACGATGGGGAATGGTTTTTTGTCACTCGTTGTGTCCTTAGTTGTAGGTGGGGCGGTTGCAGCACTTTGTGGTGTAATTATCGGACTCCCGGCTCTTCGGTTAAAAGGAGACTACCTGGCAATTGTTACATTGGCATTTGGTGAAATTGTACGTTCAATCTTTATGAATTCAAGTAGCGAATCTTTCGGTGGCTCATTGGGCTTGACGACACCTCGTTATGATAAAAACAGCTTGTTTATCATAGCACTTGTGTTGGTGCTTGCATGTTTGGCTGTGATTCAAAACTTGATTCAGTCAAAGCATGGACGAGCAATCACATCGATTCGTGACAATGAGATTGCAGCGAGAGCAACGGGCATTAATGTGACGAAGTACAAATTATCTGTATTTACAATTGCAGCGTTCTTTGCAGGTATTGCAGGTGTTCTGTATAGCTTTAGTAACTACACAATCCAAAGTACAAAATTTAACTATAATTATTCGATTGAAATATTAGTTATGGTGGTGCTTGGAGGTATGGGAAGCATTAACGGTTCCATTATTGCAGCAACGCTGATTACAATATTGGATATCAAGCTTCAGACAATTCTTACAGGTAACCTCGCAGTATTGCAAGATTTGTTATATGCATTAGTACTTATTATCCTTGTAATCTACAACAATGCACCGGCATTGAAAGGATTCCGCGAGAGACATACACTGAAAAATTATCTCTATAAGTTTTCAAAAGGAAAACATGACCCTTCTCATCGTGCAGATGATGAAGCGAAGTGGGACAGAGTGCCTACAAAGATAGAGATGAACGAAGTATTATCAACAGAGTTTCAACCGACAATGTCTACTCTTAATCCTGACCAGAAGGGAGATTTTGAATAATGGCTGATATTATTTTAAGAACAGAAAATCTCGGTATTTCCTTCGGTGGTCTGAAAGCGGTTCAAGATGTAAACATTGAGATTCGAAAAAAACAATTGTATGGTTTGGTAGGACCGA
>JAZQSP010000137.1:0-1640 GCA_045630205.1 Faecalimonas sp.
TCATTTTTCAATCCTCGCACCATTCAAGATATTATTTCCACATTTCACACTTTCGCATTCATCCCAACCTTTATCAACGCCTTTTTCAAAGCCTTCCCAATATCCTGCGTTATATGCTTTTTTCAGATGTTTCTCGGCAAATCTGGCAAGACAATAAAAAAATTCGGTATTGCTCTCGCTAACATTACCAATCCTTTTTCTTTTCTTTTTGTATTTCTGCACAAATTCTCGGAAAGTCATTTTTTCACTCCTTGCAAACAAAAACACTAAACCTGCCTTCGTCTATCGTGCCGCCTCCACACTCGCCTTTTTTGAGAAGTTCAAGCAAACTTTCTTTGTCATAGTTCGGCGGCTGAATAAGTGAATGTTTTTCTTGTTCGCACTTTTCACAAGAACACGAATTGATTACAACTACAAGTATTATTGCAATCAAGTTGACAGCAATAAAAGCGCAACCACCAAGAAAAATTGCAAGACCACCATTGTTATCCATTTTCCACCTCATCAAACAGTTGTTTGATCTTGTCAAGCGTTTCAAGTCTGCTTATTCTTTCTGCTCTGCAACTGACAATAATATTACAACCACAGCGAGCATAATCCATTGTAAAGCCGTCATTCATAAACTCATAATATAAACTAAACTCTCTCTCTCCAAAAGACTCGCTCGCTCGCTCTTTCAACTCGTTAAAGCGTTCCCTTGCTTCACGGATAGAGTCAAAGGTTTTAATCATTTTTTACCCCTATACATAAAATCGTTAGTCAACATCTGTATCGTTCCTATCGTGTCAAGCGTAGTTATATGATCTAACTTAAACGCAAGCGATATCGAATAAACATCGCAGAACATATATGTTGCGTTGACTTCATCGTTCCCGATATGCAACACTAATTCGATACACCCTTCATCGTTTGTTGTCATATCCTCTACATACTTTTCGATAAGGTCTTTGCGCAATTTGTCAAACCAATCGTCCGCTTGTTTCTCGTCCTTAAACACTCTGAATAAAGGTATTGTTATCATTATTCCCCTCTCCATTCTTTCAACACTTCAAGCATTTTCTGCGCAGTTGCAAGTTCGGATTTACGAGAGTCAATATATATTCCTTTTAACATTTCGGGATAAAAAACATCACCTCTCACTTCGATAGAGTTATACTGCAACACAAGAATAAACCTGTTGCACTCAATTTTATACCTTATATCCCTCGGCGTCTCGTCTGTGCAGGCTCTCAACTTCTTTTCAAGTTTTTGTAATTCTTCAAGCGGCGAAGGTTCGTAATTGTAAATCCTCTCAAATTGTTCTTCGGTTATGGGCTCTCCGTGGAGAGTATTGACTCCCTGCTTTATCGGCTTCATCGGTTTAACTTCTTCCTTACTTTTCTTCGGTCTTGGCATTTTCTACTCCGTGTAATTTTGATAATTCTTCCTTAAAATTTTTCTCAAAATCCTCAACAAGACATCTGGCGCAATCGCAATAACCACAATATCGTTCATCGCAGTCTTTTGTCTGGATAATTAAAACAGCGCAATCAGTATAACCGTTTACATACCACTTGTAACACTCTTTTTGCCATTCAAACGGCAAGTATTCGCACTCTTTCTGGAATTCCTTAAATTTAAGCATTTGCCTTCCCCTTTTC
>JAZQSP010000138.1:0-1589 GCA_045630205.1 Faecalimonas sp.
GTATTGATTACCAAACGGTTGAATTCACCTGAATCTGATACTTTCAAAGCAGCGGGTATATCATTCTCTGCATTGATAACGAAATCTGATACAATACCCTTGACTTCGGCCCCAAACCTGCTCGCAAGATATCCATCATCAATACCGGCGTTATCCTGTGAGATGATATCTCTGGCACTATTGGTGAGCCACAAACCGTCAGAAACTTTTTTCCCGCTTTCAGTTACAAAGCCAAACGCATTAAAAGCATCTGCATCACAATGGATTACATAAAGGTCTGTTGATGCACCATCTTCAGACTTTAGCGTGACACTTGAATAACTACCATCTCCAGGACAATCATTGGAGAGTCCCACTGCCTGGACAAACGGTAAAGAACGCAGAGCATCTGCCGCTGTGGCAAGCGCTTCCCTTGGATAATTCCCGGATATCACAAAGACGTTCTCACCCATTTCTCCGCGAGGCCGGTCCGCCATCTTTTTGTATTGCGCGTAAAAGAGAATGGACACAGATAAAAGGACGATAGAAATGAAGCACTGTATACCAATAAGAATGCTACTCGTATCCTTTTTCAGCTGTGTACGATATCCACCATTTACTATATCTATAGCAGAATACCTTTTCGCTATCTTTGAGGGAATCAAAGCGGTTATAGCTGAGAGAAGAAGAATGAAAATTCCATAAAAAAGAATCTTTCCGGGCGTTATCGAACTGTCCAGTACTATGAAGGTATGGGTAACATTAAAGAAATTGTTAAATACGGGGGAGATGTATTTGGACAGGCCATAGCCCAAAACAAAGCATACGGAGGTAATGAGAAGAGTTTCCAGAAAGTTAGCCATCTTGATTCCCTTTTCGGAAGATCCAAACAGCTTCTTCAATGCCCATTCTTTACCTCGCTTAGTCGAAAGGGCAACATTCAGATTGACATAGTTGACGAAGGCAAAGATGAAGAGGATTATGCCAAAAAGCTCAACTGCCCATAGCGATAATCCCCAAGTCTGGGTGAGACTGTAATTATATATATTAGACGATATCTTGTCATATCTGATCAGTTTTATAACGGCATCCGGATGCTGTGCATAATAAGATGCATAAAAGTGTTTACAAGCGTCCTTGCACTTGTTCAATATATCTTTGGCCTTGAAACCATCTTGAATCCGAATGAACGTAACGACATCCTCCCAATAACCTGATGGATTTGCCCATTGGGCATCCAGCATCGGGGAATTAATGCTGAAAATGATATCTGCAGATGGGAGTAAAGAATTATGCAGATCGTCAAATATTCCATTTACGATATATTCCTCTCCTGCACAGGCCAATGGTTTTCCCATTGCATCATCGCCGATTTTTGTTGCCAGACTCTCGGAAATCAAAACCGATTTACGATCTGCCAGTGACAATGGCGAACCCTGTGATAAGTTGACATCAAAGAACGTGAAGAAATCCTGACTGACCGCAATACCCAAGGCACTTAGTGTATTATCACCAACGGATATCGCATTGTTCCCGCTAGCGTAAACCTGCGCATACCGGTCGATTTCTGGAACTGCCTCAATCAACTCCTGCCCCAAGCCTATAGTCGT
>JAZQSP010000139.1:0-1027 GCA_045630205.1 Faecalimonas sp.
GTCCTAGAGATGTTGTATATTAAAATATTTTTAGTATCTTTGCAGTCGATTTACATCTAAAGTATGGAATAAGGCAGAAGAGATGTTGGTATCAACCCCCTATAGGACGTTAGGTCACCATGCTTTTACATCTAAAAACTGGATAGTTCGTTGGGCATTGACCCCGTATTTGCAACGATAGTGTTCAGATGTGCAAGATGTTTAATCAGTGCAATAATTCAAATAACACTTTATGATTTACATTGGTATTGACATCAGTAAGGATTCGTTCGTAGCAGCTTATCCTACCAAGAGTGGTTATACCACTAAAACCTTCAACAATGACACCAAGGGTGTGCGCCAGTTTATTAAATCCCTTCCCGATGAGAGCCATTGTGTGATGGAAGCAACTGGTAACTATAGCATGCTTTTGCTCTATCTACTCCAACAGGCAGGCATTCTTGTCAGCATGGAGAATCCGCAGAAGATCAAGCATTTCTCTCGCGCAATGATGAGTGTTACAAAAACGGATGAGATCGATGCAAAACTCATTGCCATATATGGTGAGAAAATGAATCCAGCACCATACAAGATACCATCAGAGAGTATCCTTTTGCTAAAGCAAAAACGTACTGTTTTGCGCCAATTAAAAAAGCACTTAGCAGCTACGATAAACCTGCAACAGTCGTTGGCAGTATTGCCTAAGCAAGATGCTACAAGTAAGGTAGCAGTAGAGCAAACTATTAAGTTTTTACACAAACAAATCTCTAAAATGGAAGAAGAGATTACGAATCTTTCCAATAAGGAGTTTAAGCGTCAAATGGACTTGCTCACTTCCATTAAAGGCATCGGTAATACGCTCGCTTCTGCGCTGATAGTTGCCACTGGAGGGTTTACTTACTTTACTAGTGCAAAGCAGATATCACGCTTTCTTGGGATATGTCCTACTTACCAACAATCAGGTACATCAGTCAATATCAAAGGTCATATTAATCGCAATGGTGATACTCATCTACGCTGTCAGTTATATCTTGCTGCTTGCTCTTCG
>JAZQSP010000140.1:0-28188 GCA_045630205.1 Faecalimonas sp.
AGTTCTTTGAAATCTTGCTCCTTCCACATAGTTTTCGTTAAAATAGCCTCCGTGTGCAAACTTGTAACCATCTTCATTATCTGCATCTTCAGCAATATCTCTTATTTCAGCAATCATATCTTTTCTTATTTCATCATCGCCAAGAAAATCGAACTTCATACCCTCTAATCCTTCTGGATTCTTCAAATCGTATTTTCCCATAATGCCACACCCTTTCTTTTTTTAATAAGGTTATTGTAAATTTTTAAGCATTTTTTCTCAAGAAAACCTCAACCCGAAAAAACGAGGCGGTTTTTTTGGAAAAATTTTGAGTATTTTCTTCTATTTGAAGAAGTATGTTTGTTTTTGCGAGGATTTTGAGACAAAGTTCTTGCAGATTTTGATTTTTGAAAACCGATGCGCGAGAAGTGCTTCGAAAATAGATTAATAATATCATCGAGATGCCTGGAAGGAGAGAGATGATGGCCACAAAAAAGAATACTGAGCAAAAGGAGCTCGAAAAAAGCGCCGAACGTATCATGAAGAAGGCGAAGGAAGAAGGAATTTCGACAGATTATCTTTTTTATACAACTTTCAAGCGATACAAGAATCAAATTAGGATCATGGAACAGCTTGAAGAAGCAATTGAAAAAGAAGGTGCTATTGTTGAGAAATCCTATACCAAGGGAAAAGCCAATATATACGCTAACCCAGCGATTGCGGAATATAACAAGACAGCGACAGCTGCGAACGGAACAGCCGCCACGCTGCTTAAAATATTAGCTACATTTTCGGAGCTCAAAGATTCGGAGAAGCCAGCTGATTTCATGAGCGAATTCTTTGAAGCACGAATGAAGTAATGCAAATACATAAAATCAACTATATTTCCCGATATTGGAAGAAAATCGAATCGGGTGAGATTGAAGTGAGCGAAAAAGTCATGAAAACAATGACGGAGCTCATGGATATCGTAAATGGTAAAAATAAGAAATACCATTTTGATCCATTGCTGGCTAATTACCCGATTGTATTTATTGAAAATTGCTGCAAGCAATATAAAGGTTCTATCGGGAAGAGTTTGAAGCTTGAACTATTTCAAAAAGCTATCATTCAAGCAATTTATGGGATAGTCGATAAAAATGGCATTAGGCGATACAACGAAGTTTTCATTGTTATCGGTAGAAAGAACGGCAAAAGCACGCTTCTTTCAGCACTTGGAATTTATAGCTTGCTGGGAGATGGCGAAGGCGGTCCTGAGATTGATTGCGTTTCAACAAAACGCGATGCTGCAAAGATTGTATTCAATTCGGCTCGCAATATGGTCAAACAATCGCCTGAGCTGAGCAAATATATTCGTTCAAGAAAAAGTGATTTATATTGCGAACATAATTTTGGAGTGTTCCAGCCTCTTGCCAGCGATTCGAATACATTGGATGGCGTTGAGCCTTCAGTGGTCGTCCTTGATGAGTGCCATGCGATTAAAGATAGAAATCTTTATGATGTTATGAAGCAAGCGCTGGTTTCAGAAGCTAGAAAACAGCCATTGTTTTTTACAATTACAACAAGCGGATTTAATCGAGAAGGCATTTATGATGAGCTTTATGAATATGCTGAAGGAATCTTAAACGGAATAATTGACGATGAACATTTTCTTTCATTCATCTATGAGCTTGATTCTCTTGAAGAGTGGGAAAACGAAGATAAATGGATTAAGGCTAATCCTGGCATTGATAAGATTAAATCAAGAGCGAAGCTTCGTGCTAATGTGGCGCGTGCTAAGCATACGCCAAATTTTAAGCCAACAGTTTTAACAAAAGATTTTAACCTGAAGAATATCTCGGCAGCTTCTTGGCTGTCCTGGGATGAGCTTAATAACGAAGAAACATTTGATATTAATTCGTTATATGACACTTACGCCATCGCTGGCGCGGATTTAAGTACAATTTCGGATTTAACTTGCGCTTCGCTCATGATCAGGAAGCCAGGTGATTCGCAAATATATTTATTGCAGCACTATTTTATTCCTGAAGCAAAGATTGACAGGCTTGAAGCAACAAGTTCAAAGGAAGCGCCTTATCTCACATGGGAAGAGCGTGGCCTTCTTACAATATGCGAAGGCTCGATGGTCAAGTATGCCGATGTAACAGCCTGGTTTAAAGAAATGAAGGAAAAATACAAAATCACTATTTGGCGTTGTGGTTACGATAGAGCTTTGGCTGATTATTGGGTCGAAGAAATGAAATATGAATTTGGCGATGTAATGGAATCTGTTCCACAGGGTCCAATTACATGGACCAGCCCGATGCAAGAGTTGGGCGCTATGATTTCAGATAAGCGAGTCAATTATGATAACAATCCAATATTCAAATGGTGCTTAAGCAATACAGCGGTTAAAAAATCAGGAACAAATGAAGCAATTCAGCCTATAAAGATACAAACTCATCGAAGAATTGATGGGCTTGTATCTTTTTTAAATGCATACGTTATCTATGTAAAGTATAGAGATGATTATTTGAACATGGTCGGTTAAAGGAGCAAAGATGAGCATTTTTGGAAAAAAAGTCAATGAAGGAAAAGACAAATCAAAAGCAATCCCTTTCACAATCGAAACATGGAGATATCGAAGATTCAATGGGGAGCTCCTTGATATTGATACCATTGTGGCGTGTATTGATGCTCTTGCGAGAAATCTTGCAAAAATGCGTTTAACAGCTATAAGGCGCGAAAAGGATTCTATCGCCATCACAGATACAACAAGTGATGTTGCTAGAGTGCTCAAGAATCCTAACAAGTATATGACTCAATATGATTTTATCTATAAGATTGCAGCTCTTTACTTTGCCAGCAACAACGTATTCATTTGGCCTGAATATAACGATAAGGGCGAGCTTATTAATTTATGGCCAATCAATTACCGAAAAGTTCACATCTATGAAAAAGATGGAATTGAGGTTATTAGATTTGAGCTGAAGCGAAATCATTTTTACACTGTGCCATATTCGCAAGTGATTCATTTGAGAAATCATTATTTCGAAGATGAGCTTTATGGCGATTCAAATCATGCGTTTAAAGCTATCGCGGAGCTGATGGATGCTCAGCAACAGGGCATTAAGGGCGGAATCAAAAACAGCGCTCTCATTCGTGGACTTCTTAAGGCTGCCCAGGTAATGAAGGAAGATGATATTAAGAAGGCGCGCGATAGATTTATCGAAGAAAATTTTAGTGCTCAAAATAATGGTGGCGTGATGGTAGTCGATGGAAAATTTGACTATACGCCTCTTGAATCAAAGCCTTATGTAGTTGATGCAGATACAATGAAGCTTTCTAAGGAAGCTGCGATGGATTATTTTGGCGTAAACGAAGATTTTCTTCAGAATAAGTTTACTTCTGAAAAATATGAGGCTGTATTTGAAGGGCGCTTGGAACCATGGGCAATCATGGTACAGGATGCATTTACTAAATTCTTGTTTACTGAGCGAATGCGCTCATTCGGCAATCAAATCGAAGCCAATATGAGCAAGCTCAAATATCAGCCGCTTACTCAAGTAACGAACATGATCACAGCTACAAAAGAGCTGGGCCTGTTTACTAGAGATGAGTATAGAGATATGTTGGGCTATGAGCCTTTAGGTCCTGAACGCGGCGGCGATGAGATACTTATTGCAACAAATAATTATGATTCGAATTCAACTCAATCACAGGAAGGAGATTCAAAAGATGAATAAGGATATGGAAACAAGAACATTCTTGGGCGCTGTTGAATGTAGAGCTTCAGAAGATAGTGAAAAGCTCACTATCACAGGAAAGCCTATCGTATTTAATCAAAGCACTGATATCGGTGGATGGTGGGAAGAGAAAATTGATCCAGGCGCTATCGATGAGGAGACTCTTCGAGATGTTCGACTTCTTGTGAATCATGATTTCGATGGCATTCCACTTGCACGAAGTCGAAGAAATACAAAGAATTCGACAATGAGGCTTTCAATCGTTGAAGATGGCGTTGAGATGGAAGCTGATTTGGATGAAAACAATCCAAAAGCAATTGAATTAAATTCAGCAATTAAGCGAGGAGACATTTCCGGAATGTCCTTCGCTTTTTTAGTTGATGGAGATAAATGGGACGATTTGGATTCTGACTATCCAAAACGAACCATTACTCATATTTCTGAGATCTTTGAGGTCTCAGCTGTAACGTGGCCAGCTTATGAACAGACAAGTATCGCTTCAAGGTCGCTGGAAAGCGGCAAGCGAAGCCTTGCGGATGCAAGAGAAGCGCTGGAAAGCGCAAGAGCTCGATCTGAAAAGGTGGCTGCACTTAATCAGAGATTAAAGGAGATTAATCATGAGTAAGGAAATGAAAGAAATCCTTGATTTGCTTGCAGCAAATGAAGAGAGAGGAAAAGCGCTTTCCCCACTTGCAGAAACAGCTGAACAGGCTGATATCGATGCAAGAGAGAAGGAGCTTGAGGCTATCGCTGAAGAGCGTGCATCGCTTGAAGCAAAGAAGGCAGCTCTTGAGGCTGAAGAGCGTGCAGCTGACGCTGTTCATTCGAATCCAGCCCAGGCTGAAGAAATTATTAATCAGAGAGGAGAAAAAGAAATGACAAACGAAGAGATTCGCAATTCAAAGGATTATATCAATGCTTATGCGAACGCTATTCGCAATAAGGATGATGAGTTCAAGGAGTGCCGCGCTCTCTTAACAGAGAATGCAACAAATGGCACTGTTCCTGTCCCTGATGTCGTTTATGAAATTATCAAAAACGCTTGGGAGCGCGAAGGCATCATGCGAAGAGTTCGCAAGATGTATGTTAAAGGAAATATCAAAGTTGGCTTCGAGATTTCAGCTGATGGCGCTGTTGTTCATACTGAGGGCGGCGCTGCTGTTTCAGAAGAAAGCCTTGTTCTTGGAACGGTAGAAATTATTCCTTCATCAATCAAAAAATGGATTTCTTGCAGCGATGAGGCCCTTGATATCGGTCTTGGTGATGGCGAGAGATTTCTTGAGTATATCTACGATGAGCTTACCTATCGCATCGCAAAGAAGGCTGTTGATGAGCTTCTTGCTCTCATCGTTAATGCTAGTGTTACAGCAACAGCGACAGCTGTCGGCCTTCCTGTTGTTACAGCTTCAACAATTAGCGTTGGCTTAACAGCTCAGGCAATGGCAAGCCTTTCAGATCAGGCTGGAAATCCTATCATCGTCATGAATAAAGCTACATGGGGAGCTTTCAAGGCTGCTCAGTACGCAAATAAGTTTTCTGTTGATCCATTCGAAGGCTTAGAGGTTGAGTTCAACAACACAATCCCTTCTTTCGATGCTGCAACAACAGGCGATACATACATGATCGTTGGTGATTTCGCAGAAGGTGCGATTGCAAACTTCCCTAACGGCGAAGATATCACTATTAAGGTTGATGATAAGACTCTCATGGCTCAGGATCTCGTTAGAATTCTTGGCCGTCAGTATGTAGGTCTTGGAATTATCGGCCCTAATGCATTCGTTCGTGTACAGAAATAGTAAAGGAGAATAAATCATGAATATACTCATCGCTGTCCCTTCGATGGATTCCGTTCCAGCGGTGTTCGCTCAGAGTTTATCAATGCTTGAAAAAGTAGGTGATTGCGCTGTTGCGTTCCAAGTTGGTTCGCTGGTCTATACCGCAAGAAATGACTTAGCAAAGAAAGCTGTTCAAATGGGCGCTGATTACATCTTTTGGCTCGATTCTGATATGTGTTTTCAGCCTGATACTTTAAAGCGAATGCTTAAGATCATGGAAGAAAAGAATCTTGATATGTTATCAGGAATCTACTATCGAAGAGTCGAACCTTTTACGCCTGTTGTAACCAAAACGCTGAAACTCTTGCCTGATGGCAGATGTGACTTTTCAGATTTTGAAAAGCTTCCTGAAGGTCTTTTTGAGGTCGAAGGCTGCGGCTTTGGGTGTGTTCTGATGAAGGCCGAAATAATCCTGGCTGTTATGGGTAGATTTCACACGACATTCACTCCGATGCTAGGAGCTGGCGAAGATTTATCCTTCTGTATTAGAGCGCGTGATTGTGGCTACAAGATTTTTGCTGACTCGTCCATCAGCTTAGGTCATTGTGGCCACAATATTATTACTAAGGAATTTTTTGAAGCATATTCGAAAACTAAGGAGCTAAACAATGACAAATGAAGAGCTTTTTAACTTCACAAAAAAATCGCTTCGAGTAACAAGCACAGCTTTTGATGATGAAATCAGGCCGCTGATTACAGCAGCCACAATCGATATCGCTGAATCAATTGATAAGCCTTTTGATATTACGAATCCGGTTCAATGTAACGCGGTGGCTGTATATTGCCAGGCTTATTTTGGCTTTGGTGATGATAAAGCTCAAGCACGTTACAAGGATATGCTTCAGGCTATTGGCCTTCGCAATTTGAAAGGCGGCGAGGTGGAATCATGAGAGATGAAGGAATTTTAAAATTCTATAATCTCACAAGCACAGCGCAAGCCGGTGCTATGCCAAAGGAAAAGCTTGTCTATTTGAACATTGATGCGTTTTATTCCAATAAAACCATTGGTTTTCAAAGGCTTTATGCGGCAAAAGGCGGTAATTATCGCCTCGATAAACTTGTGAGAGCCTGGGCCACTGTTATTCCTGAAGATGCCAAATATGTAATTTTGGAAGATGGAAGGCAATACCGAATTGGCGATATAAATGCGATCGTTGATGAGGATGCCATTGATCTATCTCTTGAAAGGTTGGAGAAATATTATGAAGTCGCTGACGAATCTGATTAATGAGCCAATGACAGCTTTCGGCGTGCTTGGCTTCGCTTATCACTACGTTAAGCCTGAAGCAACACTTGCGCCTTATGCTGTTTGGCAGGAAAACGGAGATGCTGGCTTCAATGCAGATAATTCAAAATGTGAGCGCATTTTAGAAGGAATAATTGATTTCTATACGCTTGATGAGAATGATGCAAAGCTTGACTTGATTGAAGGCGCTCTCATTGGTATGGGGGCAAGCTGGTCTCTTACAGCTGTTCAGTATGAGCAAGAAACAAGTCTCATTCATTACAGCTGGGATTGGAGCATTACATGAGTGGAATTTCCACAAAAGGCTTAACTGAAACTTTGAAGATGTTGGAAAAAATCGAAGGAGACACTGATTCAATCCTTGAAGATGCTCTCAAGGAAGGAATTGGCGTTGTTACTGATGAGATGAGAGCTGAGATTCAGCAGCTTAAATCGTCAGATCAGCGCAAGAAGGGCGAACTTCGACTTCCATCCAAGAAAGATATCAAGGGCTTACTTGATTCTTTAGGCTATACGCCTGTAAAAGACGATGGCACAATATTCAATGTTAAAGCTGGCTTTGATGGATATAACGATGTTGTAACAGACAAATATCCGCGTGGTCATGCAAATCAAATGAT
The DNA here is from genome assembly GCA_045630205.1 of Faecalimonas sp. GTDB lineage: Bacteria > Bacillota > Clostridia > Lachnospirales > Lachnospiraceae > Faecalimonas. The sequence goes on from JAZQSP010000140.1 coordinate 7,406, forward strand.
TGCAAATTCCATTAATAAGGGTACTTCTTTCATGCAAGCTCAACCTTTTATAAATCGGACAAAGAAAGCATCACAGGCAAACGCCATTGATGCTATTCAGAAAAAATTAGATAAGGAGATTGATGCAATCTCTAAATAATTCTTTGAAAGGAGAATGAAAATGAGTGCTGTTGGTAAAGTAATTACAGGCTATTCAAAGCCTTATGTAGCGCTTTATTCTGCAACAGCTGGTGTTGTGTCTTATGAAAGCGGCCAGCTTCTTGCAAGAGGCGTTTCAGTAACAGCATCGCCTGAAAGCTCAGATGCAAACAATTTCTACGCTGATAATATTATCGCAGAATCGCTTGCTGGTCAGTTTACAGGCGGTCAGGTAACACTTACAGTTGATGGATTGTTACAGGATAGCGAGAAGCTTATCCAGGGACTTCCAGCAGCTGATGAAAATGGATTGATGCACTATAACGACAATCAGCAGAAGCCATTCTGTGGCATCGGCTTCATTGTTCGTTACATGAGCGACAACGTAACATATTACACACCTGTTATCTTTACTAAAGGAACATTCAATCAGATTGAGACTTCAGCAGAGACTCAGGGTGAAGAAGTAGAATTTCAGACTCAAGAGCTTGTGTTTAATATCATGAAGGATGATTCTGCAACTCATGATTGGAAGCTCGTGGGTGGTGAGCTTGCAACAGAAGCTCTTGCTGAAGCTGTACTTCAGCAATATCTCAACGTTGAGGTAGAGCCTATCGTTACATCGAGCACACCTTAAGATTAATTATTTAGGGAGCCCCTTCGGGGGTCTCCCTTCTTTTTATGAGGAGAGATGAAAATGTTTAATATTGACGATTTGAAATTTGAACGAACAGTTTGGGCTGAGAGGCAGCTGGCCAAACTTTGCCCTAACAATAATATCAAGTTATTCGAACAGGCCCTCAACACTGAGGATACCACAAAGCAATTTGATCTGATGGAAGATATGATCATAATCATGCATCAGGCATACGAACGAAAAATGAAATTTTTAGGCGAAAACTATGAGCCTATTGAGTTAGATAGAGAGATGCTTGAGTATCTCAATGAAGAAGAGCTCTCAGCCTTAGCTGTTAGAGCTTTTAATGATTTTAAGGTTGATGGCGAAGTTACAGTTGAAGCTGAGCCAAAAAAAGAAGAGGCCGAGGCTCCTCAGACAGAATCTATCTAAATGATTCCTGGTTTATCTACTTCGGCCACTGTTTAAACATGAGTAGAGAAGAAATCATGAATACCAGGTGGGGAGAATTCATAGATTTAATACATTGTAGAGCCATTGAATCCGGTGGAGCTAGACAAAAGCCGCCTAAGAAAACAATGGATCTATTTGATTTTATAGCACTGAAGTAAGGAGATTCTTATGGCTACAATTGGCGTAAAGATTGAATTGGAAGGCGCTCCTCAATATAAGGAGAATATGAGCAATTTAACAGCTCAGACAAAGCTGTATCAAACTCAGCTTAAAAATCTGAGTGCAACTATGGGCTCAAATGTATCTGCATTCAAGAAATCTATCGCTGAATCGAAAGCGTTAGAGAATCAGCTTGAATCTCAGAAGAATCAAGCAAAGCTTCTTCAGGAACAGATTGAAAAAGAAATTGCCAAGGGCGATGAATATTCAACAAAGGTTTTACGTTTAAAAACGCAATATGAAAACCTTCAGGCTCAGATTGCCTTGACTAATAAGCAGCTTGATGAGCATGGTGGCCTTCTAGGTGCTATCGGTGCAGAATTCGAAGAAATCGGCAATAAGGTTTCTTCGGTTGGCGATAAGATTTCTTCGGTTGGCGATAAAATGACAACAGGGCTCACAGCTCCGATTTTAGGTGTTGGCGCTGCCGCAACTAAGGCATGGACTGAGGTTGATGATGGTCTTGATACTATCGTTAAAAAGACAGGTGCAACAGGTGAAGCTTTAGAAGGTTTAACGAAGGTTGCTGAAAATATTGCAACATCAATTCCGGCTTCTTTTTCTGAGGTCGGCGATGCTGTTGGCGAAGTAAATACAAGATTTGGTTCGACAGGTGAGGAGCTTGAAGATTTATCGACTCGATTTATTGAATTTGCTCAGCTTAATGGTACAAGCGTTAGCTCATCAATTGATTCTGTTCAGGCAGCAATGGCAGCTTTCGGGCTTGATGTGTCTGAAGCTGGAAATGTGCTTGATATATTGAATAAAGCTGGCCAAGATACAGGAATCTCGATGGATACGCTTGCAAGCAGCCTTCTTTCTAACGCTTCAGCCTTAACTGAAATGGGATGGAGTCTGAATGAATCAGCTGGATTCATTGCAAATCTTGAAAAGAATGGTGTTGATGCTTCTTCAGCTATGGCTGGCCTTAAAAAAGCTTTTCAAAATGCAGCAAAAGATGGCAAAAGCATGGATGAGGCTATGGCTGAGCTTCAGGAAACAATGAAGAATGCTGAAAGCTATCAGGCAGCTATGGAATTATTTGGAAATAAAGCTGGTCCAGCAATTGCGAAAGCTGTTGCTGAAGGCAAATTGTCTTTCGATGCTGCCAGCAATTCAATAGCCGATTTCGGCGATTCTGTATCAAATACTTTTGATGCAACCTTGGATCCAATTGATCAGTTCAAAGTTAACATGAATAAGCTTAAGCTTGTGGGTGCCGATTTAGTCAATACGGCTGCGCCTATGATAACCAAAGCTATGGAAGCGATGGCTTCTGTAATTCAAAAAATATCAGATGCCTGGGGCTCGCTTTCAGAAGAGCAAAAGGAAACAGCTCTCAAGATTGCAGCTGTTGTTGCTGCAATAGGGCCAGCTCTTTCAATCATAGGAAGAGTGGTGAGCACTGTTGGCGGACTTGTCAGCGGTATATCAGGAGTACTTGGCTTTATTCCTAAGATTATAGGATTCGCTTCAACAATCGGATCTGTACTGATGGGCACAATTATCCCAGCAATCGGCGGTGTTGTTGCAGCTTTGGTTCCATTTTTGCCGATAATTGCTGGCGTTGCAGCTGCCATTGCAGCGGTTGTTCTTGTTGTGAAAAATTGGGGCGCAATTACCGATTGGCTAAAGGAAAAATGGCAAGCTCTTACAAGCTTCTTGAGCGATACAGTTTCGGGAATCCAAACATTCTTCGAAGAACATTTCGGAATCCTGGGGCAGATTATATCGGCTAAAATCGAAAATATAAAATTGATTTTAACTGTTGCAATCGAAGCTATTAAATTTATATTCGTAAATTTAGGCCTTATACTCAAAGCGCTATTCGAGGGTGATTGGTCTCAAATCGGTGAGATTTTATCTAATGCCTGGGAGAAGCTTAAGGAAATTATTGCGCTTGGAATTCAATCCGCTGTGATTAGAATCAAAGGGCTAGGCGCTAAAATCAAATCTATTTTCGATGATATTAAAAATCAGGCGTTGGAATGGGGCTCTCATTTAATTCAGAATTTCATTGATGGAATTATGGCCAAATGGGAAGCTTTAAAGAGCACAGTTCAAGCTGTTGCTCAAACAGTGAAGGATTTCCTTGGCTTCACTGAGCCTGAAATGGGTCCACTTAAGAATTTTAACATTTGGCCAAGACATATGATGGAAAATTATGCCAATGGAATTGAAGCGGCTCGCTTCTTGGTTCAGGATGCCATTGCTGAGGTTGCTCAAGATGTAACAGTGCTTGCAAATCCAATCGATACAAGTGAGGTATATGATGCGATTCGTGCTGGAGCTTCTGATGCAAATCTATCGCTTGCAATTGGTGATAGAGAATTCAAGCGTTCAATGAGAGGAATGGGGGTGAGCTTCAATGGCAATTAATCTTCAATATGTCTCAAGCTCAAACGTTTCTTTCAATCTTTATGATTTTGATTCGGCAAAGCTTGAGAAAGCGAATTTCCACAAAGTCTCTTGGAATCCTGAAACAATCTCAAAGCAATTTGGCACACGAATCAATAGATTCACTAAAGGCCCTCAAACCTTTGATTGTACATTTAAATTCAAAGGTGATCCAGCAAAAAGAAAGCAGCAGATTGATGATTTTATCTTTCAAACTGAGAAAGATATTGCAGATCAGAAGCCTGGGCGCATTTGCTGGAATGAGCAATATATAGAAGTGTACTTCATCTCGCATGATACTCATGCGGTTGATTCAGGTATGAATTGGACGGAAATAGTAGGGCAATTTTATGCGCCATTTCCGTTTTGGATTGAAGAACAGACTTTAATAATTCGCCCTTCAGAAAGCTCATCTTCAGGATTGCCATCCGATGTAAAAGGCTATCCAACAGATAGAAGCTTCAAGTATGGATATACATATAGCTATCCTTACGCAAGAAACGCTGTAAGCTTCACAGCTGATTCAGCGCTTCCTTCGGATTTTAAGGCTGTGATTTATGGTCCTGTTCAAACGAACGTATCTTTCAATATTGCTGGCCATACCTATCAAGTAAATTATACATTAAGAAGTGGCCAAATAATGATCATTGATACGCGAGATTATATCCCTATGGATGAACGTTGCTATGTGCTGAATGAAAATGGTACAACAACGAATGTTTTTGATTATCGAGAACCCACAAGCTTATTATTTGTTAAGATTCCAAGCGGCGAACAAGTAATTAATTATGCTCGAAGCTATGGGATTGATTTAACTATCTTCCAGGAGAGGAGCGCGCCTATATGATTCTTATTGATTCAGCTCTTCATGAGTTGGGTGAAGCTGAAGTTGATATTGATATTGAATATGGCTCTTCCGAGGATTCCACGAACGATTTTGAACTTACTGATGTAACAATCAAAAGCTTAAATCCTGGTGGCTTTTATTTTCCTGGGACAGAAATCGGCGGATTATTCGAGTATGTTAAAGATAGAGCTGATCAGGATTATACAGTTTGGCGCGGCTATACTTGGCGCGGCTTACTTTCAAAATCAATTTTGATGCCGCCTTCAGGAAGCGATTATCTTACAGTTTCGGGCGAAGCCAATGACATAATAGCTTCACTTTTAAGTGGTGTTTTGGGCAATATCTTCACAGCTTCAACAGAAGATTCCGGTTTGACAATTACAAGTTATCAATTTCCTCTATACATTAACCTATTAGATGGCCTTGAGCGAATGCTTGAGGCTTTTTCTTATAGGTTAACAATAACAGCTCAAAAGATTGCAAGCGGACAGCCTATTCAAATCCTTGTAGAAGCTGTCGAAGCCACTGTGGTAAGCGGCACATTTAACGAAGATAATGGCATTCCAATGGCCTTTACTCTTGATAATATGGGCATCAATCATCTTATTTGTGGCGGTTCGGGTGAACTCCAAAACAGAATGATTGTACATCTCTATATTGATGAAAATGGGGCTATTTCACAAACTCAGTATTATACCGGATTGAAAGAGCGAACAGCTTTCTTCGATTATCCTTCAGCTGAGTCTGAAGATGATCTGATTGATTCGGGAACAGAAGAGCTCCTTCAGCTGGCATCTCATAAGACTCTTGAAATGAGAGCGCCTGAAGATTTAGAGCTTGAAATAGGTGATATTGTGCAAGGCTTATTCCCTGATGGAACATTAATTCAAAGCCCTGTGGTAAATAAGATATATAAGATTCATAATGGAATTTTATCAACTGAGTATAAGATTAAAGGAGAAGAATAATGGCTATATTAATTAATGGAAATGGAAACCCAGCGATTTATCCTGATCAAGATGCAGATTGGTTTGCTTCGATTTTTGGTGGCCAAACAGCAATTACAGGCGTTGGCTCTCAGTTTGCAGCAGAAATTCAGGATGCAAATACTATTGCTTTGGCTGATGGCGTAATTATAACAAAAGAAGGCCGAAGAATTCAGCTTGATGCAAATCAAAGCGATATCTTTGAGATTCCGACAGGAGCCCAGGGGACAACTAACTATTATATTATTGGCTATTGCCTTACGACAAATGATGATTCTTCTCAGACAGCTGAAACATTCGTGCAGCTGATGGAAAATTCAACAGATACAATTGAAGAGGATACTTTCAGGGATGGAGCCGATAAGGTTTATGTTTCTGTTTATAGAGTAACACAAACAGGCTTCAATCTTGAAACGCCTGAATTATTGCTTCCACAAGTTGGAAGCATTACTCAACTAAATGCAGATTTAACGGCGAACTCTAATCATTTTTATTTCGATTATCAAAACGGAAAGTATGGGTACAATACTGACCCTAGTCGAGGTGCTGGTACATTCAGCCCTTTTAGCAGTGGCTCAATCACTTATGGGACTAAGGTAGGTAATAAAACATCAATTACACTTGACCCAAACAAAACATATATGGTAGCAATTGGGACATTTGGAGGTGCAAGCTCTTACACAGGTACGGCTATTATTGACTATCAGCAACAAGGAACATATGCTTCAATGCAAACAAGGATATTAGTTTTACAAAATTCGTCTTCTGTAACAATATCTGGGTCAGATTGCTCAGTTGTTGCCGTACCATTTTCAATTGATTAAATAAGCCTTAGTCTCAAACCCTCAAAATCGTTTATAATATAAGTATAAAAATTTTAAGAAATCCGTAACAAAAAGCGGTCGAAAAGGTATATATAAAAAGGTGAGCACAATGGTAACAGAAAACATAGAAGAAAAATATATACAAATAAAACAAATAATTGATGAATGGACAAATGATGCTATTGAGCATAAAACAGATGAAGAATATCTAAATGCTATTAATAATGTGTTTCATCATTTCGATTAAATAAGCCTTTTACGGCGAATTTTTGCACTAATAAAGGCTTATTTACCTTTCGATATAAGCATTAAGATATGGTTGACCCTCAGAAAGTTTTACCACATCATTTTTCTTTAACTTAATAAGTGGCACAATATTGTTACCACCATTAGAGTGAAGTAGTACATTCGTATTATTAATTATAAGGACATCAGAACCGCTTGAAGTCATTGCTCCAAATAAATAGCAATCTTGAGTTGCGCTCCATGTAGTAGCCGAACTAAATTGTTTTAATGGATTTTCAAAATCTAAATCAGGCATAGCACCACCCCCTATCTCATAGAATACATTGTCAATCATAAAGCCATATTTACCATTTTGGTATGAGGCTGAATACTTCTTTGAATTTGCCGTTAAATCTGCATTTAATGTAGAAGTTTATTTTGATGAAAATACTATGATCCCATAGTTTTCATAACATTATTCCTTTCTTTGTTACCAGCCCAGGCTCGCCAAAGCCTGGGCACTTTTCATGAGGAGAAAAATATGAAGAATAAAGAATTTTGGATTGCAGCAACTCATCGAGCTATTAGAACAGGAGCCCAGGCGTTTATCGCCACAATAGGCACTTCAACAGTGCTTTCAGAAATTGATTGGCGATATGTGCTTTCAGCTTCAATTGTGGCTATGATCTTATCATTTGCTACATCAATAGCAACAGGCCTTCCTGAAGTAGAGGAGTAAGATATGAGCACAGCTGAGATCTTAATGTTTGGAATGCAATTTTTTCTCGCATTCTGTCAAATCTTGATTATGCTTTATGCATTTAGGTCATTTTTGCGAAAGCCTCATGATTCAATTGAAGCTCGCGTTTTGGCTTTAGAAGTTAAAATGAAGGATATGGAATCATCTCTTCATCAGGGAAACGACAGATTCAGGAATCAGGAAAGTACAAATGAAGTGCTAATCAAATCTATTCTTGCATTAGTCGAGTTTGAAATTCAATACTGTATAGAAGAAAAAAAACCTATGTCTGATGGTTTGAAGGAAGCAAAGAAGAATCTTCATGCTTATCTTGCTAAAGGAAAAGAGGTGATCTTATGACAGTAAAAGAAGGTACAGCTATTGCTAAAAGCTTAATGAGCTATAAGTATTTATATGGAGCAAAAGGGCAGCCTTACACTAAAGCCCTTGTTGAAAGCCTCGCAAAGCAATATAAAAGCAAGTTCACTTCAGCTTTAAAAGCTGAAGCATTAAAGGATGCAGATAAAGGATATAAAGCTGGCGATTGCTCTTTTCTTGTTTGCAAAGCGCTGGGCATTGCAGCCTTGAATTCTCTTAGCATAAAAAACAATGCTGTCGTTTTATTTAAACCTGATAAGGCGAAAGCTATTGAAGGGATGGCCTTATGGAAAAATGGCCACGTTGCATATATTGGCGATGGGTTGAAGATTTATGAGCTGAGAAACACTTCAGCTGATTCGACAATATCTTCTTTTGATGCAAGAGCAAAAGATTTTACATATATGTTCGTTGTTAAAGGCTCGGCTCTTTATAATGAACAGCTGAATGCTTCTATAAATGAAATAACAATCTATTATCCAGCATGGCATGGCAATGGTACAAGCATCGTATCGGCTCTTGCTAATGTCGGCGAAAAGGATACCAGCATGAATCACAGAAAGCGCATAGCTGCCAAGAATGGAATTTCAGGCTATCTTGGAACAGCCAAGCAAAATCTTCAGATGATTAATTTATTAAAAGCTGGAAAACTGAAAAAAGCATAAATGCCATCTCTCCTCATGCGGCTGTTGTTGGAATACAGCCGATAGAGGTGGAAAGCCCTGGTGTTGTTGAACGGACAGCATCAGGGCTTTATTTTTATGCCCATCTTTTGAACATCTTTGCACAATAATTGTGCATTGAATGTACAGAGTATGTACATGAATAGACATATTATGTACAAGTTTTCGCAAATAGTTCATAAAAATATTATAAATATGTATTTACAAGTGTATATACATAGTGTAATATATAATCAGAACAGGGAAACAAAGAAAGGAGCTGCTACATGGAAAGATTTGAAATTTTAGACAAAAATTTAACTGAAGATAAAATCAGGGAAATTCGATTCGCTGGGGAATCAGATGGATATTTCTTCAAAGATTATGAATTCATTTCAGAAATCAGAAATCAAAATGGTGAAATCGTGGCCAAAATCCATAATAATGCTAGTGAGTTTATTGATGAATAAGAAAGGAGCTTATGGCGAAATAATTGCAAAAAAGAAAGGAAATAAAAACATGGAAAACAAGAGAATGCAATTCAAAATTGAAACTTTATCTTTTAATGGCTTTGAGTTATTTGTCTCAAATCAGACTGTGATGAACGGCTGGAAATTATCAATTGACCCTCAAAAGGTTGAGTGGTTCGCAAAGGATGAAAAAGGCAATTCTGTTCAAGTTGAATTAAAAATCGGTTCAATAATTGAATGCGATCATGACATTATCCAAAGCACAAGAAGGCTTCAAAATGTAAAGATAATTTCACAGTAAAAATGAAATCTTTTCAAAATAAAGGAGAAGAAAGATGAAAACTGAAAATGTACTTGTAAGAATGTCGGAAAAAGATAAGGAGCTCCTGAGAAGAAGAGCGGAAGAAGAGCAAATGAGCATGAGCGAATATATCATCAATCTGATCAGGATAGATGCACAAAAGGCCCTGATGTAAGGGCCTTTTATAATACAAATATTTTGTTATTTTGATTCTAAAATACAAGAATTTTGAAAGTAAATAAATAAACTTATTTACTTTTTAGAGATTTCATCGAGCATCCTGATAATTATCCAATTTTGCTCGACAAGAGTCTTGAGGTAAGAAATTTTCAGAAGCTCCTCATTTTTGGCGAATGATAACTTGGCTCCCATTTCCATGGCTCCGGTTCCAGCAAGCTCCAAATTGATTTCTTTTACAGCCTCAGCATACTTTGAAGATATATCTTCAAGATGATGCTTTTTTAATGCTGCAAGCGCTTTTTCTTCCTTTTTATCTTCATTATTTCCTAATAATCCCATGGCTTACTCCTTTCCCTGTCTCCCCTTTGGTACTTCAGAATAACATTTTTGTTTGATTAATCTGTGAAATCGTATATACTTTCCATGTACACGATATGTACAAGCTTGTACAATTCTTGCACGCGGAATGTACAAAGAATGCGCAATCATGTACAGAAAATGCACAAGGAGAAATTGAAATGAAAACAGTACTTTTTTGCAATCAGAAGGGCGGTGTTGGCAAAACCTTGCTCGCTGATGAAACGGCTTTTCATTTTGAGAAGCTGAGAAAAACGAATTTCATGGATCTTGATATGCAAGGCGGAGCGATTCATGAAACTAAAGAGCTTCCTGAAGCTGAAATTCAAATCATAGATACACCAGGAGCCTTGATGAAGGAAATGAAAGAGTGGATTGCAGCAGCTGACGTTGTTGTTATTCCAACAAATTGCAACAGACATGATATGATTCCTCTTCAAAGAATGATGGAAATCGCATCAAACTTTGACAAAGAAAAATTCATTGTTGTATTTAATCGCTGGAATCGCTTTTCAGGAACAGCGGAATTCGTCAATTGGTTTAACTTATCTTATCCAGGATACAAGACTTTTTTAATTCCGAATTCAGTGGCTCTCACAGATGCAGCAGCTAGGAACATCTCGATTCAAGAGTTTAAACCTAAGCACAAGGCAGCTCTAGCAATTGAGGATCTTATGAATCTAATTGATAAAACTTTAGGAGAATAATTATGGCAGCAGAATCAATTTTTAAGAAATCTTTGGAAGAAAGAGCGAAAGATCAGGAGACCAAGAAAGCAAGTAATGAGCTTGAGGCAAAAGTTGAAGTTGAAATTGAGCAGATACATTTGAGCATTCCAGCAGATGTAAAAGAAAAATTCTTAAATCATTGCAAATCAAATTATATCTCAGCAAGCGCTCAGCTTCGTTTATGGATTGCACAAAATTGCAATTAGCTTTTAGGCAAAAACTCCCGAAATAAAAATTCACAGTTGAATAATTTAGTTATTTTGTTTAACATGAGTAGTGCATCGAATCGTTCAAAGAAAAAAAATATTGAGGTTTGCGCGAAATCGTTATCTATCGGATAAATATCTGAATTATCTATCAAACTTATAACACTTCAAAGCGAATCTCAAAAGAGGGGATTCGCTTTTTATTTCCCCATTTTTCAATTAAAAAGAAAAAACTCACAGCAAGAAAGCTGTGAGCGTGCATCATTATTCAAAGGTCAAACAAATATTGAGACCAAGAGAATAATATCATGTTCACATTATTTTCACAAGTGGGTAGATGCAATTTTTTGGGAGATTTAATGAAATATGGCAAATATAGACTTGAATGTTACTTTTACACAAACGCCAGCCTCAATGAAAAAGGATCGTAGAATTTGCGGGGATGCGAAGCTTTTGTATGGCGATATAGCGTATTTGTGCCGAGAAGAAGGCGGATGCTGGGCTTCAACGAAGCATTTGGCTTCAGTGTATGGGGTGAGTACACGAACAATAGAAAATTGGCTCACTCAGCTTGAGCGATATGGATATATAACGCGAACAATGTCCGAAAATCCATATACAGGCCGAACCGAAAGATTGATTATTGCAGCAGATATTGAGTTGTTACAAAAGCAATCTGAGAGAGACCAGCCCTCGAATACTTGCACAGACTTGCGGAACGATTCGCAACAAGATGCGGAACCATCCGCAACATCTTGCGGGGCATATAGTAATATTAATAATTCTAGTAATAATAATAATTTGAATATTAGTTATATAAAAAATATTAGAAAAATACAGGATTCGGGCGGTAATGTCAAGAGCAAATTTAAAAATTACAATCAGCGCGAATACACTGAAAATTTTTACTCAGAAATGCTTGAGCAAATGTGCCGAGGTGATACAGGGTGAGAGAGTGCCATGTTTACATCGAGACTTCCTTGAGGTGGCCAAAGAAGGGTGATGGTATTGTTGGGATTATCTTCACAGATAAAACTGAAGAATTTACAAAAACACTTTTTGGCCAAGTGAAAGATTCTACTGAGAATGGTGCCATTCTCTTTGGAATAAAAAATGCACTGAATTACACCAAGGCTTTTGATGTGATTCATGTGCATACCAGCTGCGGCTATATTGTCGGCGGCTTCAAGAATTTACCTTCCTGGGCTGCATCTTCCTGGAAGGGGTCAAAAGGCGAGCCTGTCAAATATGCGGATGTTTGGCAAATTATCGCTGAAGAAACGAAGGAAAAACAAATAGAAATCCATTTGGATGAGTTCAACGGATATTACAAGTGGTTGAAAAATGAATGTGATATGCGTGGACGAAAGCATGGGTTTATTCTTTGAAGTCTATTTGTTTTTAAAAAATGATTTTTGGCTATGGCGAATCGTTAAGATGAGCATGGCCAAGGGAATTGAAATCAAAATCTTTTCAGATAACGATTTGATTGTTATCGAAAAGGGTGAGCTTGATCAGGTAGAGCTTACCTACTTGTTAGCGGCTCGCCATTTGATTGAATGGGCTATAAGAAATGAGAATCATGCTAAGAGCTCCACCAGGAAAGGAGCGAAAAAAGATTGGATAAGCGAATTGAAGGAGAAGCTGGATGTTGCAGATATTGCGGACAGACTCGAATGATCATGGAAAAAGGTCTTTCTGAAGAGGAGCGCAATGAGCGCGCGACTCTTTCTTGTGTATGCAAAGAAGGCCGCGAGTATCGTGCTGAAGTCGAAGAAAAGAAACGAATCCAGCAGATGATTAAAGATTCTAAGTCAATCACAGCAGCACAGCTTGGAAAAGATTTACCGGACATTCAGGATCTTGCGGATAGATTAATTCCTGAAATTGTAAAGCTTAGCATTGACAAGGTTCAAATCTCGCTTGAAGCAACAAAGATTGCTATCAAGTATGATGACAGCTCTTTGGCCATTACCCGAACCGATGTAAAAAGACAAAAAGATGAGGCCCACAGATGAAGTCGATAATGCAGCAGAAGGATGGAAGATGTTATCTTTGTATGCTGCTAAATCAAAATTATCGTGAGTGGCCAAGCCTGGAAGAGCATCATGTGATATTCGGATCTAGGCATAAGCTATCTGAAAAATATGGCCTAAAGGTTTATCTTTGCGCAGCTCATCACAGGACTTCAGCTGAAGCTGTTCATCAAAATGCTACAATAGCCAATTTACTCAAAGACAAAGCCCAGCGAAGCTTTGAAAAAACATTTCCTGATTTGGATTTTATGGCCATATTCGGGAAAAACTACAAAATCGACTCAGAAGAAAAGACAGAAAAGGAGAATAATAATGGATTCATCAGCTTAAAAGAAAAGGGGAGTTGAACTATGAAAATGGAAGCCGATGAGATTGTTGCTTTGTATAAAGCTAATCCAACAAGGGAAACCATGCAAATGATTGCCAAAGCGAATGATTGCACAATTCATGAAGTTGGAGAATTTTTGCGCGATTGTGCAAATAAATCGCAAGAAGTAAAGAAGAAGCCTGGGAGACCGAAAAAGGATAAGGCTCAAAGCCGCAATTCTACTTCAACGCAAAAGACAAAAAAAGACTATTCTGAAAAAACGGAAATTAAAAATGAATCTGAAGAAGCAAAAAAGCGCCCTCACAGCTATCTCATTCCGGATCTTGTAGCCAAGGCCACAAAAGAGAAAGTTGAAGAGCTTCGAAGGATGGGAAGAATTCATTCAGAAAAGGCAGAAGAATGCTTTATGCTTGCCAATGAATGCGAAGATTTCTTGAATGGGGGATATTACAATGGCCAGGAAGATGGACTATTCAGGTAAGTACAAGCTTTCTCGCTTTGAGTTTGGATATGCGAAGTGGTTTTCGCTCAAATATCCCGAATGGCTCGAAGAATACAATTCTTTAAAAGATTCCGTGAAAGCTATCACTTACGACAAAGAAGGCCATGGCTTTGGCCAAGTAATAGATTCCACAGGTGAGCTCGCGAGCAAAAGAGCTGAGCTGAGAAGAAAAATGCTTTTGATTGAAAGAGCTGCCTTCGATGCTGGTGGTGATATTGGCGAATATATTCTCAAATCTGTGATTTATGAAGATATGACTTTTGAGGACATGAAAGCCCAGGGAATGCCTTGTGAAAGAACGTATTTTTACGAAAAGCGAAGAAAATATTATTATTTGCTTTCTCAGGTGATTTGAAACGTTAAACGGATGCACTGTTGTCAAATTGCGAGGAGTTTATGAAAAATGAGAAAATTGATAATCAAAGCAAAAACGGCATATAAAAGCGACTATCTTGATTGGGTTAGGCAAAAGGTATTGAATCAGCTTGCAATGGATGGCCTTGCCTTAATCCCTTGTGGATTTGATTATGAATTTGAGCCATCCGATGAGTGGATTTCAAAAGACACTATCGAGCCCGAACAATTCAGCGAAATAATTTTCTGCGATTCTTCGGGAATTATTTATGCTGGTACAATTGATGCGCTTCATCGATATATTGACAGATCAGGCGAAGCGGTTTTAAATGTTGTGGCTTGGATGCCAGCACCAAAGCCATACAAAAGATAAAAAGGGAGAATGCATTGACGAAAGGAGTTATTATGAGTCAAGCGCATTTTCAAACAGAATTATTTCATGAGATTATTCAGGGAATTGCAACAAGCTGCGAAAGCTATTTGCTTGAAGGCAAAGAAATGATTGATGCAGCAGCTAAGATTTATTTAGCGATGCAGCAGAAGGAAGCAACAAAAGCTGTTGATGAAACAAAGCTTTTTACAGAAGTTTTTGAGCAAAAAACACTTAATTATTCAAGAATGTCAACGTGTAAAAAATGTGGCTATAAATTCATAAGATTTATAGCGGATGGCACTGAGTATTGTGGCGGCTGCGGAAGGAAAATCAATGATGATTAAGATTATTCTTGTATTAGTTGGAATTTTAACGCTTTGCTATGTGGTCCTTATGTCTTGCATGATCATATTATCAAGGACCGAAAAGCAAATTAAGAAAAAAGATGCTGAGTACAATCATAGACAGAAGGAGATTTGTAAGCTAGTAAGGGATACGCAAGTTTGCCCAGGAAAATGCACAAAGTGCGCTTATTCATTAAGAATGCACAACGGCAAAATTTTCAGCTTGTTTCAGGGGGAGAAGCATGAAAGTGAGTCGAAGAGATGAGAGGCTTGATGCTTTGCTTGGCGAAGAAGTAATTGTTGTGTTTGATGATGATAGAGTGAAAGAAGGTATTTTGGGATTTAATGACTATTTCTCTCATTCATTTTATCCAGGACATTATAAGATTAATAACTATTGCTTCAGGAAAAGCCATGTGAAGCTTTTCAAACGCGTGGGTGATGAAAAATGGTTAAAAATCAAAAAAGGAAATTGGTGATTAGTTTACTTTGTACGTTAGTATTTTTGAGCTTTGATTGCAGCAGAACAGAAGCGGCCTATGTATACGAAGAGGTTGAGCCTTATGCTTATTTTTATCCTCAGAAGATCAGGTGCACTTGTTACTACGAACACAAAAAAACTTGCACAGGGGTAACGCCTTACTATGGCGTTGTAGCTGGGCGCAAGGAATGGCTTGGCTTAACTTGTGAGTTAAACGAAGTAAATCCGGATGGCTCAGTTGGTCCTTTTATCGGATATTTTGAATTTAAAGATACCGGAAACGGAATGGATTCCAATGGCGATGGCATCGGAGATACAATCAAAAATGGCACTTCAATTGATGTATGGGTAAACACAAGGGCCGAAGCTTTTGAGTGGGTCGGAAGGTATGGCGATTATGTTTACATTAAACTAATTAAAGCAAAGGGGTGAGTTATGAGCTGGGTCAATAAATTTTTCAAGAAAAAAATCAAAGAGGATACCAAAAGAATCTTATCCAGCGAAGAAAGATTCTATGCATTGGCGCATTCATTCTTCATGAATTTGCCACATTCATACTTTCTTCGAAGGGGGCCAAAATGATTTATAGAATAGTGCGCGACTTGCAGCAGCTTCAAAGAGAGCTTGAGCTGAAGAAAAAGGAATGCCTTGAAAAGAAGGAATCCTATGCGCTGGGCGATGCCTGGTACGGTAAAGCTATGGGCTATGAAGATGCAATCAATGAGCTTGAAAAAATTTTAAAGAAATACGGAGTGAAGGGCTTATGAAAGATAATCCAATATTACCACATAGGGCTTTGTATATTTGCGATGAAACTTGTACTGAGACTTGTGATGGCTGTTATTTGGTCAGAAATGGGCTAAAGTTTACAACTAGCGTTGTTCATGCAAAAAATGGCCCTGTGGTAAATGTAAAAGAATGGGAGACTCGATTCAAGGTCGAGCAGATAGGGGCATTAGTTTATTATGTTGAAATTGAAAATTAAGCAAAAAATCGCGTTTTTATTACTATTCACATCACTTTTTATAGACATTTTTGAATTGTTTGGATATTTAACTGATTATAGAATTGTTACATGGGCATTAATTTGGGCGGCTCTTATATTGTTTTTTATGTCAGAATGGGAAGATTGCTGCAAGCTAAGACTTGATTGCATCAAGATGATGGAAGAGAAAGCAAAAATGCTTCGCATGATTCATAACATTGAAAATATATTTATCAATGAGGATGATGATAAAACATACAAAGCTTATGAGGTGGCCAAGATTATTGATGATGCTGTCGTAAAATATTATGAGGAAGTGGAAAATGCTTATTCTTCAGACGAGAAAAGAGATATTCGATGGTATAAAAAGCGGGGAAAGAAATGAATTTTATTTGCCTTATAAACCATATTATCAGGCGAAGCTGGTAAAGCATGGACTTCTTGAATATATTCCAAGAACGAAGGGCGGTTGCTGTGATCCGAAACCAAACGGCGAACGCGTTGTTGTGAAGCTGAAGAATGGTTTCAGCGTTACAGCTCCGGTGATGCTTTTAGAGGTAATATGCAAAGAGGCAAAATTTGCACACAATAAAAAATGTTATGTGCTAGATATTAAAGGAATTGTGTATGATGACGAGAGCTGAATTCATAGCAAAAAATCTTCTCAAGTATGAAGCCGATGTGCTCAATATCTTGAAATGTCCTTATGGGCAAGATGTAAGCTTTTGCATAAAGCTCGGAGATTGCACAAAATGCAAAATGCAATGGTTAAGGGGGAAATTTGATGAAAACAATAGCGGAAAATCTAAAAAGCATTTTAAAACTTAGAAACAAAACAACGTATCAGCTGGCCAAGGATTTAGACTCTTATCAAAGCACTGTGGCTATGTGGTGTAATGGTTCAAGAGAGCCGAGCGCATATTCTATTATACGAATTTGCACAGCTCTTGAATGTTCCAGCGATGAGCTTTTAGGTTTAAAGGAAATAGATGCATGAAAAGTGAAGATGTAAAAGCGCAAGCTGAAGTAATGGCAGCTCAAATTTTTAAGTATGTCGATACAGCTCTTTCGGATCGGAAAGAAAAAGATAATCTTTATTGCGAATTGTCAGCTTCATTTTTAACTTGCGCTCTACATGACAAAAAACCGGATAAAGCAAAAAAATCTATCACGGAAAAGATTGTTGCAATTGGTGCGATGTGCGTTGCTGGATATCTGAATTTTCTAGAAGGCGATAAAACTCGCATCGTAATGGATTTAACAAAATATGAAAAGGGGGATGAATAATGAACAAAACTGATTTTTATAAAAGGCTTAGTGAAGAGCTTGAGGAAGTGCAACAGGAAGAAATTAAAGAACCAATGGTTTGGTTCGGCATAGGTCTCGGAGTTGCATGCGCTATCAAAGCGATGGGAGAAATTGAAAATGATGGTAGTATGTAACGAAATGCAGCAGCTTCGAAAGTTCTTGGATGAAAAAAACATTCCCTGGGAAGATGCTAGTGATGATATGACTCGAACCAAAGATTTCACTGTTTGGATCTGTCGAACGCATTTTGAATATAAAGGCAGAAAGTACAGCGTTGCAAATGGTTTTGGTACTTATGGCGGCTGGTTTGGCTTTAATCCAGGAAACACTGAAAAAGAAAATATGGGGCTTCTTGAATTATATGATTGGCAACATGATCCTCATGGGTGGCTAATGGCTGAAGATGTTATGAAGCTTATTGAGAAAGGAGAAGAATAATGAGAGTGAAAAAATTATTAAAAAATACAGTTATTGGGACTCAAGTAAAAATTAATTCTTATGATGAAATATGTGAAGGAACAGCTGGCGAGATTATAAAAAATCGCCCTGAGCTCCTTTGCGAGAAGGTTGAATATATTAAAGCTAAAGACAATGTATTAATTGTGGAGACTAGATATGGAAATAGAAATTCTTAAAAAGCATATAAAATCAATAAATGATTGCTGCGATTATATATTAAAGGCGAGTCAAAGAGAATTATCTATTAGTGGAAATATGTATGAGGTAAATAAGTTTCTTGCAAATATTGAATCAATTAAAGGTTCAGCAGCTATATGCGAGATGTCACTAGAGAGGTTAGAAGATGGAAATCAAGAAGTTGAAGAATGAGCTGAAGGCTGCCAATACTTGTCTTGAAATAATGACAGCTCAAAGATACATTGAAATCCAAGGCGATGTTGGACAAGTATCAAATTATATAACTAGCTATGCTAATCTTAGAGAGCACATTGCAGCAGCTATTGAGATAATCGAAAGAGAGGAGCGCGGCCAATGAATGAACAATTGCAAAGTCTTATGGATATGCTGGCCTTATTACCTGGCAGAGAAAATTTGAATATGAGAGCTATATTGGCACAATCATATATTCAGAGCTATGGTCCAATACCTGATGAATATGGTGATCAGGTAAAAAAGCTATTGGCTGGTGAGGTGCAAGATGATGAAATATCATGAAAAAAGTGAGCTTGATATCCTGATTGATTTTCAATCCAGGCTTATAAATTGGCTTTGCCTTGCGCAAGGGCGCGGAAATGGAAAAACAGCGATTGCAAATCATGAAACAAAAGTTTTATTGATGCTTAAAGAGCTTCGCTCGATTAAGAAAACTATGGATTGCTTGCAAAAAGGATATATAAAAAAGAATGAGGCTCTTTCAAAAGTTATGGATGTAACAAATTCGATTGAGTAGGTAGAAGAATGACAGATTTAATGATTGCTTTTGAATATTGCGATTTGATGGAATGCAAATATGAGGCGCTTGAAAAAGATGATTTCAAAAAGATGGTTAATAACGTTAGAAATCAACTTTATAGCTTGAACGGAATAAAAAACATGATTGCATATTACCAAGCTGGTAATATTTCAGCTGAAGAAGCTCTCAAAATGATAGATTCGATTGCAAATGGAGATATATATGGCGAAGGAACATTGGACTTTGAAGGAATGCCTGGAACGTGAAAAGTTTTACGCAAATGGCGAAGAAAAAATGGGCAAGCATGGATATCATAGCAGCTTGGCCAAATATTTAGAACAGCTTCAATACACAAAGCTTATCTTCACAGGAATCTATTGTGTTGGTGATATAACTGAAGAAGAAGGCATGAAGCTGATATGTGAGAAATTGAAGGAATATAACGGAAATGAACAAAATAAAAGATTTGATAACTCCTGAACAATTGGAGAATAAGCCAGCATCTATTAGGATTGATTTTTATAATTTGGCTGAGATAGAAGTAAAATATGAGGGGCAATTTTCCGATGTGATTGGCCTTGGAGCTGATATATATTCAATGCTTGCTGAAGAAGTAATTGAAAAAAAGCTTTTAGATTTCATCATTTATGATAGATCTAAAATGCTTCGCCTAGAGTATGGGCATGAATTACCCCGCCAAAGAAGAGGTTTTATAGATTTCAAGATTGATGAAAAAAGCGAAATCGCTGCGAATATAAATGGGCATGGCATTGCTCTTGCGATAGGATATCAGCAATTCATTGAGGATGTATGCACCAAGTACGATTTATTGTACAAGGAATATATTGAACTTATTAAAGACAATTATGAGCGCTGGAAGAATAGCGACAAGAAAAGAATATTCAAAGAAGCATTAAAAAAGTAAAGTGCGATACTCAAGGGGAGTGATTGCATTGTATAATAATTGCATCCGTTAGAACGATTGTTTTTCAAAGCGTTTCAAATTTCTCAGATGCAGCAGAAGAAGAGCCAAAGGGTGCGGCTCTTTTTTTGTGCAAAATTTTTTAATAAGGGTAAATTTGGATTTTAAGGCGCTTGTAATATTATAGGGGTATAGTTTCTTGCCTTATGTAGATTTAAGTGGTGCTATGAGCGTATTTGCAGCGCATTGCAGCAGAATTTCAGAAGAGTTTAAATAAAGTGCGATACTCAAGGGGAGTATTTCAGTGATATTATGCTATCAGGAAATATTTCATAAATGTCCCCTAATACATTTATCGAACGCCAAAAAAAGAGAGGCCATGAGGCTTCTCTTTTTTATTGTTCAGAAAGAGGAGTTATGGTCAAAGGAAAAAAGCGCACTTGTGATATATGCAAAGATGAAATGCCAATGCTTATTGATTTTGAAAATCCAGCAGCTCCAAGCTATGACATTTTAAGTCTTGGCTATAAAACTAAATCAGGAAAAGCAATGAAAAAGAATTATGATGTGTGCGCTGTCTGCATGGAGAAAATAGATGAGCTTCTATCAGGACAGTAGGAAAGCACAAAAGAAATTCTACGACAGCAAAGCTTGGCGAAGATGTAGGGATGTATATTTGAGCGAACATCCTTGCTGCGAACGATGCCAACAGGCTGGCCTTATTTCGGTGGCCGAGCACGTTCATCATAAGCAAGAGCTTACAGCTGAGAATTATAAAGATCCGATGATTGCTTTGAACCCTGATAATCTTGAAGCTTTGTGCTTCAAGTGTCATCAAAAAGAACATCACGCAAGCGAAGAGATTGCGAGCGAGCTCTACTTCGATGCTGATGGAAATGTGAAACATTTTTAGTTTCACAAAATACTCATAGAGGGGGGCTATGTAGCGCAAAAAAGAGGTCCAGGAAGGAAAGTCGGATCGTAGCCATGTC
>JAZQSP010000141.1:0-3199 GCA_045630205.1 Faecalimonas sp.
GACACCGTTTCCGTTGTATTGTGGTGGTTCATCATATGAATCATATTCATTTGGTTAATCATGTTTGTGGTATTCATGTTATTCATCATTACAAAATGCGTTGTATTCATAGTCATAACCTCTTCGTTATGTCTATAATATAGTTAAATTCTGAATATTTGTAAATAAGAAATGACCGAGAAATTAATCTCGGTCATCTCATTCATCATCAGGAGGTTATGGAAAAACTTAGCCCCACCAGCGAGTGTTTTCAAATCCCATTACACTATACCAGCGGTCATAGTTGTATTTGGGCTTCGGAGCTTCTGCGTAATAGACGAGTCCGCTGTAGTTGAATCGAATGACCGGATCGTTGAAATCCACACACTTGCAGAGAACATCAATCCAGTTTTCCTGCGGAACGTTGTTACGAATCAGATAGTTCGTGAACAGACAGAACATGGTTTCGTCGTGAGTAATCGTTCCAGCGTCGGTATTGTAGATATGGTTGTAGTGAGCTTCCATCAAATTGCTGATGAACATGCTGGACCAGAAACCACGAACACCGTAACGTTCCGCAAAATCCCTTGCATGACACCAGATGCCGACAATGGACTTTGCTCTGATCAGATTCTTGTTGCGACTGTCAACCAGATAGCGGTCATAGTCAGTAAAATTCGGGTTAATCAAACCTTCCGGAGTTCCGTGACCACACATCACGAGCATTTCAGTTTCTTGAGCGATTGCTTCGTCGACCATACGACGTGCATTTCTCGTGAACTTACCGATTTCAACGACCTTAACATCCGGCATTCCATTCCAGAGATTTCTCAGAACCGCAGTGTCAGTGTCGCCCATGTTAGAAAAAATGATTGTTGCCATAATTTAATCTCCTGTTGATTTACACTTATAATATAGCTTATTTCTGCGGTTTTGTAAATAGTTGGATTAAGAAACAAACGTTTCAAATATCTGTTCGAAATATTTAATTACCTCGGTATATTTCGGTACGTGGTGACGTACACGATCGACTCCGAACGATACGAACACTCTTTTCCCGCATACCTGACAGGTAATCAACGTTGCTTCATACTTTAAATATTCACTGTAACCATACTTACGGTTAATATAGAATCCCATTTTATTTGCCGGTTCCAATGAATTGAAATCGAGAATCATGGTATCATTTTCCATGTCAATGACATAACCAAAGGACTTAGAATTACGTCTTTTTTCAATAATAGTTTCCATAGTTAACCTCTTCTTTATGTCTTAAATATAGTTAAATTCTGAATATTTGTAAATAAGAAATGACCGAGAAATTAATCTCGGTCATCTCATTCATCATCAGGAGGTTATGGAAAAAACTTTACTGTCGCAGAGGATTCAGTTCGATTACATCCTGGTAGTTAGTGATATTATGGAATACACGACCATCATCACAGACCAGCATCTTCGGCAACGGTTTGAATCCTTCTCGTTCTACATGACCCTTACATTCAACCACACCCGGAATAATAATGGTATGTGGTTTGTCTTTTGTTACGGCATCAATCGGATCATCTTGATGACCGCATCCCTGGGAAATCATTGCGAGACCACAGAGAATCATACACATTACGACCAACACACACTTCTTCATTAGTTTTCCTCCGTACCATCGATGGCATCGAACAGTTCTTCTTCCAAACGCTTGGTGAATTCTTCGTATTCTTCTTGACTAATACCCATGTTTCAATCTCCGTTGTTGATATATCAAATATAGTTAAATTTGATACAATCGTAAATGTTGTAGTTGGTGAAAAAGAAATTCAGATTACTTCCCAACTCCATGCACATGGTCAACAAACCGACTCCAGTCACGTTCCATCTTCTTGGGGTTATCGAAATTCTCCCAATCACCTTCGTTGAGATAGTCCGCAATAACGTCCAGGGTTTCCATGTCTCGTTCGTCAAGTTCAACAATAATCTTCTTCTTTGCCATAATAACCTCTTTGTTATATTCATAATATAGAAAAATCTAGAGTTTTGTAACCCTAGATTATGTATTTCTTCTTATTCAGCCAATCTCAGTCAAATCAAGTTCCGTTTGAATGTCATTACAACAGATATTTAGGTCACTGATATTACGCAAGTGATATGATTTGCCGTTAAACTCAACGAAATTAAATTCATCAGGAGGAACCATAACTACCTCATTTGTCCCCAAAACCAAATAATCATCGTCACCGTTTGGTGTGGGTATGGTCAGAACATACACGCAATAAACGATTCGTTCGTATATCGTTTCCAATCCATTCTCGTCAAAGGAATGGTACTTAACCTGTACACCCTTACCCATTTACCATTTCCAAAAACTGTTCTGGTGAAATCAGGGTGATCCCCAAGTCTCGCGCCTTCTTCGCCTTGCCGGAAGTGGAATTCGGATCCGCGATGACCAGGTAGGTGAGATTCTTCGTAACGGAATCAAGGTTCGTACCTCCCTGCGCCGTAACCATGTCCTGTAAGTCCTTGCGCTTGTATTCCATGGCGCCAGTGAAACAGAAACTCTTACCCGTCAAACTACCTGTAGCTAATTCCTGCTTAATAATTCTAATATGCTTAATGGTTTCTTCCATGTCAGCTTTATTGACTTCCAGTCCTTTACTCAATTTCTGGCTTAATACAGAACCGATGCCATCACAGACGAATCGTTGCGAGCTATCAGACCAGAAGAATCCCTCAAACTCCTTAATGGAGTAGAAATCAATTACCTTCTGTACCTGCTTTTCACCAATCCCTGCGATGTTATAACCAGCAATGAACTTGGCAAGGGACATTTCTCTGTGTGCACCAAACTCCTTTCTGATGTTAGACCAGTTCTTACCCAGCAACGGAATCATGTACGCATCAATAGCTGTATCATCAAGTTCCTGATAAGCTTTGCCAATACTGGAGAAGAATCCTTGCTCCTGTACCTTCTCAATCGTGGTCAGACCCAATTCCTTGATGCCGATTGTGGAACACCACTTCGCAATCGTACCTGATGCCCTGCTAGAACAGAACTCGTTGGTACAGGTCAGATGCATGTGATTCGGAGAAAGGTCCAGCGCGGATCCACATACGGGACACACGACAGGGAGATTCCAGTTATGTTGTGTTGCTAATTGTTGTAATGTACTCATCCAATAAATCCTTTGAGGAACGAACCACCCAGTACCAGAAACGGTGATGCCATACA
>JAZQSP010000142.1:0-1865 GCA_045630205.1 Faecalimonas sp.
GCTAGGGTAAAATTTTTGTAGGAAAAATAAATAGACAAAAGAAGAAAGCACCGACTTTGTGTTAAGATTAAGTTGCGAAACAAAAATCTACATAAAGGATAGGTGCTTTCTATGATTAAGAGTATACAACAGTTTCAGGAAAAAGGGGTAAAAAATTTAGAAGAAGTTTTTGTGAATTATTCCAGCGATATGACTAAGATAGCCGAAATGGTATATGGAGTGCGGGATGAGGTGATTAATCTCGGGTTATCTATGATTGCGGAAGAATGGGAATTCTATGACGAAAAACTTAGAACAAACAAGCATTTAAGAAAGGGCTGGTATATTGTCAGACGTGATGAAACCACCTTGTTAACAAGTTTAGGGAGTGTAACTTACCATAAGACTTTGTTCAAAAATGTACAGACGGGTGAACATGAATATCTATTAGACCGTGTAATGGGGATTGAGAAACATGCCCGGCTTACCGAAGATGCAGAAGCAAAGATACTGGAAGAAGCTGCTGAGAGCAGCTACCGGAAAGGTGGGAATAATGTATGCATAACAGCAGATACAGTGAGCAAAGAGACAGTTATGAACAAGATTCATGCATTGCAATTCCCAAAGATAACTTCTGAAAGTGCAAAGAAACAGGTGCCATATCTGTACATTGATGCAGACGAAGATCATGTGTCGTTGCAATATCTTGAAGAAAAAGGGGATATTAAGAAACCACGAACCAATACCATTATGCCAAAAATCATCTATGTCTATGAAGGAATCAGCAGTGAGAATGGAAGAAATGAACTGATTAACAAAAAACACTTTGGTGGTGTGTATGAAGGAACGGAAGGAGTACAGGCGTTATGGAAAGAGGTTCAGGATTATATTGATGAAGCATACGATAGCGATTCGCTGAAGAAAATATATATTAACGGAGACGGTGCAAACTGGATAAAGTCAGGACAGAAACTAATTAAAGGCTCGAAGTTTGTTTTGGACCGGTTCCATCTGCATAAATATATCATCGGTGCAACCGGACATTTGTTGGATTCTGTAGAAGATGCGAGAAGCGAAATATATAGAGCTATATACAAAAAGAACAAAGCGATGGCCCGAGAAGTTTTTGAAAGAATCGAGAATGTAACAGAATCAGAAAGCAAGCTTAAGACAGTAAGAGCAGCAAAAGATTATATTCTTGGTAACTGGTCTGGAATTATGTTGAGTTTAAGGAGTAAAGATACAAATCTGAAATGTAGCGCAGAAGGGCATGTAAGCCATATCTATGCAGACCGAATGAGTTCCAGACCGCTGGGATGGAGTAGATTGGGTGTGGATAAGATGTCTAGACTACGTATTTATCGTGAAAACAAAGGAAACATGCTAGAATTGGTGAGATATCAAAAACAAGAACTGCCAATGGCTGCAGGTTGTGAAGAAGTCATTTATCTAAGTCATGAGATGTTAGCAATGGAACGGAAAAATAAAAAAGCTTTAGGGTGTATGGCAGATTTGCCGTATTATACAATCCCGTATCCTCAGGTCAAAAAACTGGCATTTTTTAAAGCTCATATCTTGGGGTTATAAAATGTGGCTATAGCCAACAAAAAAGCTTAATCGGCTTAGGCGCTCAATATCTGCCTTGTTACTTTCATGTCAACCCTGCTCCGCGCCCGTTGGGCTTTGGGGTTGACATGAAAAAACAGGCAGATAAAAGGTAATCAAGCCGATTAAGCATGGGTGTGCGCGATACGCACATGATAGAATGTAATATTTATATCTTGCCAACAAAAGAAAAAATGAATATAGTATAAGCAGATGTTAATCTTAAAACAAATCTTAGGTGCAGTCTGCCTATTAAATTCCTACAGTAAATTTACGCTATC
>JAZQSP010000143.1:0-1281 GCA_045630205.1 Faecalimonas sp.
CGGTGGCAGAGAGGGAAGTATATGGAAGAAAAAAACCAAAAAATGGAGGAAAAAGAAATGAACGTTATTTCAATGAAACAGTTGTTAGAAGCAGGTGTTCACTTTGGACATCAGACAAGAAGATGGAACCCTAAGATGGCTGAGTACATCTACACAGAGAGAAATGGTATTCACATCATCGACTTACAGAAATCTGTAGGTAAAGTAGATGAAGCTTACAAAGCAATCTTTGATGTTGCTGCTGAAGGTGGCACAATCCTTTTTGTAGGAACTAAGAAACAAGCTCAGGATGCTATCCAGACAGAAGCAGAACGTTGTGGAATGTTCTATGTAAACGAGAGATGGTTGGGTGGTATGTTGACAAACTTCAAGACTATCCAAGGAAGAATCAACCGCTTAAAAGATATCGAAAGAATGTCAGAAGACGGAACATTCGATGTTTTACCTAAGAAAGAAGTTATCGCTCTTAAGAAAGAGTGGGAAAAACTTGAGAAGAACTTAGGTGGAATCAAAGAGATGAAGAAAGTTCCGGATGCTATTTTCGTAGTAGATCCTAAGAAGGAAAGAATCTGTATCCAAGAAGCACACACACTTGGAATTCCGCTTATCGGTATCGCTGATACGAACTGTGACCCAGAAGAATTAGATTTCGTAATTCCAGGTAACGACGATGCTATCAGAGCAGTTAAATTAATCGTTGCTAAGATGGCAGATGCTGTAATCGAAGCTAACCAAGGTGAAACAGCAGTTGAAGCTGTATACGAAGAAGTAGCTGAAGAAGCAGTAGAAGAAGTTGTAGAGGAAGTTGCAGAAGAAGTAGAAGTAGCTGAAGAAGCTTAAGATTTCAAGCATGGAGGAAATAATCATGGCAATTACAGCAAGTATGGTAAAAGAATTAAGAGAAATGACAGGCGCAGGAATGATGGACTGTAAAAAAGCTCTTACAGAAACAAACGGAGATATGGATGCAGCTGTTGAAGTATTAAAGAAAAGCGGTGCCGCTAAAATGGCAAAGAAAGCTTCTCGTATTGCAGCTGAAGGTATCACACGTGTTGCAATGAGCAACAATGAAGTAGTCGTTGCAGAAGTTAACTCTGAAACAGACTTCGTTGCAAAGAACGAATTATTCCAAACATTTGTACAGTTAGTAGCTGACACTGCACTTACTTCCGACTTAAATGGTGGTAAGAACGGTGAAGATGTAGAAGCTCTTCTTGAAATGAATGGTCTTAAGGATGAATTAATCGAAAAAACTGCTACAATCGGAGAAAAATTATCTGT
>JAZQSP010000144.1:0-4506 GCA_045630205.1 Faecalimonas sp.
AGTTCAGAATCACTACTAGCAATTCTGTTCCTGTTTTACTGTTTTTAAGGTCATCTTTTCGATGTCCGTTCTTGAAATTTTCTCTTAGAAATTTTCAGGAATGCTTGTTTTGTCATCTATTGTTTAATTATCAATGTTCTCTGCTCTCTTGCGACAGCTAAATCAGAATATCACAAGTTAAATACCTTTGTCAACATTTTTTTCTGATTTTTTTATTTTTTTTCAAATCACTAAAAGTTGATGAATCTAAAGGCAAAAAGAAACGGCAATCTATATGTTAAATTGCCGTTCTCTCCTTAGCGGAGAAAGAGGGATTTGAACCCTCGCGCCGGTCACCCGACCTACACCCTTAGCAGGGGCGCCTCTTCGGCCTCTTGAGTATTTCTCCGAATAACTGCTTTTCTTTTGCAGTGCAAAAATTATTATAACCTCAATACAAAGAGTTGTCAACGCTTTTTTATTTTTTTTGGCACTCTATCATTTCTACAATTCTACGCTTTACTTCTTGTGCTATTTCAATTGTTTTCATATCTTTATATTCCTCATATAAAAGTGGTTTTAATATATGAACCTGTACTGTTACCTTCTTTAACGAGTTGATGTCAAATGGTTTAAAGCAATCGATTAGTGCCACCGGAATAATCGGACATTTTGCCTTTGTTGCTGCTTTGAAGCTGCCTCCTTTGAATTCACCTACCATGTTTCCTTTTTTACTCCTCGTTCCTTCCGGGAAAATAACAAAATTTCTACCGGAACTCACTTCCTTTGCAACTTGCATGATAACCTGCAAAGACTGTTTTACGTCTTCGCGGTCTATAAAAATTGCTTTATCAACTTTAAATACAGAACGAAGCAAAGGAATTTTTGCCACTTCTTTTTTTGATACGACAGACAACGGCCTTGGACACACATCAATCAATGCAAGCATATCATACATGCCTTGATGGTTAGGATACATAATAAACCCATCCTGGCTCGGTATGTGTTCTACTCCGGTAAACTCAATTGTCACATTTCCCCCATGATTTGCGTAACTAACAATTTCTTTTAATAGATGATTTCGTTCTTCCTCCGTATATCTATCCACATGAGCCGCACATCGCAGCAACCTCATGAGCATCCCTGGTACATAGATTATATTTTTCAAAATCATAAATAGTATTCTCTTCATTACAAATGACTTCCTTATATATATTAATGCTATTATATCATCTTTTTTAATCGCTAAACAGACTTAACATTGTTTTTTCTTGTTTTGTGAATTATAATAATACTATATTACACGCAGAAGGAAGGTTATTCTATTTTAGCAAATGTAAATATAGAATAACTTCGGAAAGAAAAGGAGAATTTTTATGAAAACATACACTATTACAAAGAAACCTGAAATTTTAGACTGGTCATCAATCCCTACTGCCCCTATAGACATACATCTTCAAGAGGAAGCCGTAGATATTGCAGCAACTGCTCAGCTTTGTTATGATGAAGAAGCTATATACGTACGTCTTACAGCAAACGAGGCTAACATTCGTGCAGAATATACCGGTACTCTTGATGCTCCGTGTGAAGACAGTTGTCTTGAATTCTTCTTTTGTCCAAACTATGATGACGACCGTTATTTTAATATAGAATACAATCCGAATTGTTGTATCTATCTTGGTATGGGAACCGGAGTTCATAATTTGATTCGAATAGTCCCAGGAGCTGCTATTCCATTTTCACCTGAGGCTGTAAGAACTGAAGATGGTTGGGAAATTACATACCAAGTTCCTTTTGAATTTATTCGCAGATTCTTCCCTGACTTTGCACCTGTTTCAGGAACAAAGATGCGCGGAAACTTTTATAAATGTGGAGATAAAACTATTCAAAAACATTATTTATGTTGGAACATGATTACTTCTACTCCGGTAAGTTTCCATCGCCCATGCGATTATGGAGTCTTAGAATTTGAATAGGAGGGTGAAATCACCCTCCTACTTTTATTCTTGTAATTCATCTTCTACTTCTTCAATATTACTTTCTTTTACCTTTGCAATGCTTGCAACGATTTCATTATCTTTTAGATTGATGAGCTTCACTCCTGAAGTGATACGACCAAGTACAGAGATTCCACTGCATTCCATACGAATGATAATTCCTTCTGTATTAATAATCATAATCTCATTTTCTTCATCTACAGCTTTTGCACCAACCACTTCACCGGTCTTTTCCGTAATCTTATAACATTTTACACCTTTACCACCACGGTTCTGTGCTGTAAACTCTTCCATGTTGGTTCGTTTTCCAAGACCTTTTTCAGAGACAATCAACATCTGACTTCCTTGTGAAGCAAGTTGCATTGCCACAACCTCATCACCGTCAATAAGATTAATTCCGCGAACACCCATCGATGTTCTTCCTGTAGAACGTACATCATTTTCGTCGAAACGAATACATTGTCCGTATTTTGTAACCAAGATTACATCTTGTGTTTTATCTGTGAATTTTACCTCTATAAGTTCATCATCTTCACGGAGTGTAATTGCTGCAAGTCCTGTCTTTCTAACATTTGAGTAATCTGTAATCTTTGTTTTCTTTACAAGACCTTTTTGCGTTGCCATAAAGAGATATTGCCCTTCCTCATATTCTTTAATCGGAATCATGGCAGTAATCTTTTCTTCCGGCATAAGCTGTAATAAGTTGACAATTGCAGTTCCTCTGGAGGTTCTGCTTGCCTCCGGTATTTCGTAAGCTTTTAAGCGATATACTCGTCCGGTATTGGTAAAGAACATAATATAATGATGTGAGGATGTCATAAATAACTCTTCTACATAGTCCTCTTCCAATGTCTGCATGCCTTTGATACCTTTTCCACCACGGTTTTGGCTCTTAAATGTATCTGTCGTCATACGTTTGATATATCCCAGTTTTGTCTTTGTAATAACAACATCCTGCTCCGGAATTAAATCCTCCATTGATATATCAAATTCATCAAATCCGATTTGAGTTTTTCTCTCATCACCATATTTTTCGCCGATAATTAAGATTTCCTCTTTAATTACTTTTAACAATAATTTGCGGTCAGCTAATATTGCTTTTAATTCTTCGATGCGTTGTGTAAGCTCGGCATACTCTGTTTCCAGTTTTTCTCTCTCTAAACCGGTTAATGCACGGAGTCTCATATCAACAATTGCCTGAGCCTGTACATCTGTCAGATTAAATTCTGCAATCAAACCTTCTTTTGCAATCTGCGTTGTCTTTGAACCACGAACAATTGCAATTACCCGGTCAATATTGTCAAGTGCAATCAGTAACCCCTGTAAAATATGAGCTCTTTCTTCTGCTTTATTCAGTTCGAATTGTGTTCTTCTTGTAACAACCTCTTCCTGATGCTTTAAGTAGAATTTGAGCATATCAAGAATATTAAGTACTCTCGGTTCATTATTTACCAAAGCGAGCATAATAACACCGAATGTATCCTGAAGCTGCGTATGTTTATATAACTGATTTAAAATTACATTCGCATTGACATCACGGCGGAGTTCGATACAAATTCTCATTCCCTCGCGACTTGATTGGTCTTCAAGCGCTGTAATTCCGTCAATTTTCTTATCACGAACAAGTTCTGCGATTTTTTCGATTAGACGCGCTTTATTTACCATATACGGAAGTTCCGTTACAATGATACGATTCTTACCGTTTGCCATTGGCTCAATATCTGTCACGGCGCGCACTCTGATTTTACCACGTCCGGTACGGTATGCCTCTTCAATACCTCTTGTACCTAAGATTGTTGCTCCTGTTGGAAAATCAGGTCCTTTCACAATCTCGAGAATATCCTCGATAGTTGTCTCACCTGTTTCTTCTATCTGGTCATCAATAATCTTAACAACAGCACCGATTACTTCGCGGAGGTTATGTGGTGGAATATTTGTTGCCATACCTACAGCAATACCTGAAGTACCATTAACCAGAAGATTTGGATATCTTGCGGGTAATACAACCGGTTCTTTTTCTGTCTCATCAAAGTTTGGTGCAAAATCAACTGTATTTTTGTTAATATCTGCTGTTAATTCCATAGATATTTTACTGAGACGAGCCTCTGTATAACGCATCGCAGCTGCACCGTCGCCATCCACAGAACCGAAGTTTCCGTGACCATCCACAAGCGGATATCTGGTAGACCACTCTTGAGCCATATTTACGAGAGCACCATAGATGGAACTGTCGCCATGTGGGTGATATTTACCCATCGTATCACCAACAATACGGGCACATTTACGATGTGGCTTATCCGGACCGTTGTTAAGTTCAATCATGGAATATAAAATTCTTCTTTGTACCGGTTTCAGACCATCTCTTACATCCGGCAAAGCACGCGATGCAATAACACTCATCGCATAATCTATATACGATGTTTCCATCGTCTTTTTTAAATCGACTTCCTGGATTTTATCAAAAATATTATCTTCCATTGTCTATTCTCCTGTTTCTAAATATCAAGATTCTTCACATATTTTGCATTTG
>JAZQSP010000145.1:0-13747 GCA_045630205.1 Faecalimonas sp.
AAGAAAAAAAAAAAAAAGAAAAAAAAAGAGGATGGTCTTAAAGACCACCCTCAAATAATACTACTTATAAGGAACGAACCATGCATGTAGACTTGACGCAATAGCTACACTAAGTGCTATGCTAGAACCACTTGAGATAAAGTGAATACAAGCATTAGCTGTTAAATCAGCAGAAGCTGGTATACGTAAAACAGATGCAGTGTCGACTGTAAGGTCACCAGCATTACCAGTAGATTTAAAAGCGCCTATAATAGCACCAGCTTTAGATGTAGTGATTGCAGTTGTACTAAGTGCAACTTTGTTTGCGAAATCGAGTTCTGGCATACCTCCTCCAATCTGACTAAGCACTTCATTGATAGCTGCTACCAAAGAAGTCTTGTCCTGTGTGTTCAAGTTTGACATTGTACCAATATTGCTCTGTGCAGCGAGTGCAACCGTGTCGGCATTAGAAGCCTGAGCAGCTGCTGACTGAGCAGTTGTGACTGCACTACTAGCACTGCTCTGCGCACTCTGTGCCTCTGTTCTAGCTAATGAAGCAGTCTCACTAGCAGTAGCTGCTGCAGAAGAAGCAGCGTTTGCAGTACTTACCGCACTAGCTGCATCTGTAGCTGCACTGTTTGCAGTAGTCTGAGCGCTCTGAGCTGCAGAAAGAGCACCAGTTGCGTCACTACTAGCCTGATATACGGCTGCATCAAGGTCTTCGAAAGCCTGATTTGTATCAGACCAATCTCTCTTATCACTACCCTGTGTAAGAGGAAGATTATAATGTGTAGTGCCTGTTGAATAACTCATATAGTCTCCTTTCCGTCGGGTACCCGACTACGAAACGATTGTAAGATGTGCATACTGATTAGCAGTAATGCCAGTTCCGTTTGCATCGTACTTAACAACATTTGTTAAGTCAGCGGAATCCTGCATAACAGTTGTGATTACGACAGAGTCCCAATCACTAGGGTCAAATGTACCAGCACTTACAGCACCCTTTGCTTTGTAGATAGCACCCTCGTGCTGAACGTAGTCACCTTGCTCATATGTATCAGTAGCATCAAACTTAGGTGCTAATGCACCAACTACTGTATCAATGAGCGCAAATGCTGCATTGACATCTGCCCATGTAGGAACATCAGATGACTGAAACTGTGGTAAACCTAGATTTGTCGTTGACTGTGTATAACTCATATGCAACTCCTTTCCTAATTGCTTTTAAGATGATTATACTGTTCTACTGTAAGACCGTTACCGACTGGGTCAACAGACACATATCCACTACCGATGAATGGATTATATTTTAAATATCCCTCAGCACTTAAGTCAAGGTTAGAATACTCGTCAGCTGTCAAGTCCAATGAAGCATACTGACTAGCTGACATTGTACCACATAGAAAATTAACTATGCTATCGAGTATTACATACAATGTCTGTCTAGCACCGGTTATTGGAGACATAAGCCAATTAAACTTAGTCTTCTTCTTACCAAATTCCTGATAATCACGTGATGTGATATCCAAAGCTGCATAATCAGCAGCCGTGTAGCCAAGTGAAACATACTCCTCAGCAGTTAAACACTCATCTGCCAAATGATTATAGCTAAAATCATTTAGCGCCTGTGGACCAACTACTCTGTTTATCCAACTATTATATACTGAGGTATCAATGGAGTCAACACGTTCACGTAACTCCTCAATTTCATTCTCAAGACTAATCTTGATTTGATTAATCTTGAGCTGGAGAAGATTGAAGTCCTGTCGATATTGAGCTTGCAGTTCTGCAAACTTATCATCAACATACTGATATACAGCTCGCACTTCAATGTCAATTAGGTTGATTTTGTGCGTCAACTCTTCTATTGAAAAATCAAGAGATTCCAAATGTATTTGGATGTCCCTTACATCAGTAATAAGACCTGTCACCTTGATATGTAAATCTTCGAACTCTTCGTTCAAAAGCTCTACATTATCTTCAATAGCATCGAGTCTTGCAAGTCCTTCCCTCAACTCCTCAATTACGTTGTCAAGAGTTTTCAAATAATCACTGATTGAACGAACGTACTTTAATACTGCTCTAAGGTCTGAGCGGTAGTAATCGGCGTCGGGAAATTCCTCAAACGTAAAACCCATACTTTCTCCTTTCCGTCGGGAACCCGACTAGTAAACCATTAGAAATAGTTCCTTGCGCATTTGCTTAATAATCCAATTAAAGATATTGAAATCAGCTAGTCGTCTTTCCTGTTCAATTAGTGTCTGGTATGAATCCTGTCCATCCTTTCCTCTCATGTTCTTCTCTGTGTCCACAGTACTTTCAATATCGGATGTTGTCTCTCCTTCATGACTTACACTTCCATCTGTCTTACTCTTAGGTTGATACTCATTACTGTCATATGCACTTGTCTTATCTTCCTGTCCTGTCGTGTTACTGTACGAATCAGTGTTATCAATGTCACCCTTTGAATAGCGGTGCTCCGTCTCTACCATATTCTTGGTATCAAGCGGATTATACTCAAGGTACATCGTATCAACAAGTCTCGTAATATTCAGAGCATACTTGTTGAAGAATGAATCCAAAAGTATCTTAAACATATCTGGGTCGGTAGTTATAGGTCGTGTAGCACCAAGTTCACTAATTATGACTGTATTTAGTGTATCCTTATTAATTCTACCATCAATAGTATAATCATTCAGTATTAACATCATGTCATCACTATCATGCAGTGCTGAGTACACATCCATTAAATCAATCAGATTCATCTACCTCACCACCTTTCTGTGGTTCGTCGGGTACCCGACTTTCCTCTTTCTCCAATTCTTCATAGAACGGGAATGTTATCTTCAACTGAGCATCTGGGAACATTGCATTAACTCTTTCACAACAATCTTCTACATTCTGCTTCCAGAGCTTTATGTTCGCCTTTACTTCAATATTATTTGCATTTACCTCGTCAACAATCTGACGTTCCCTCTTTGTAGTATTAGCAGTGTTAATGCCAATAGTTGTTAAGAACTCATTAACAATGTTCATCTTCTCGTTCTGTACAACATCTGCTATGAACATTTCCTTACCTTTGAAAACTGTAACATTAGAACCGTTTTCATTTGGTAGCAACTTTCCCAAACTCTCATCAACATATACTGCTGGATTGCCCTGTGCTATTTCATCATACATAGCCTTAAAACTTTCGGCAGTAGGTTGGTCTTTTGCTGAAAAGATAAATGGCAGTCTACTATTAAATAAGTTTATGTCAATAGCTGCATCACAATTAGCCAGCTTTTGAGCATATAATGTGATTACTGGCTTGAGACTTCGGAATCGTGAACCTTGTTTCTGCTGAAGATATACCAACTCACAGTCAATTCCAATTTCTCTATTAAAAGAGCCTACCACTGGATTTGCTATAATAGCAGTTGTACCTCTGTTAAATACATTAACTCCTGATACTCCACACTTTAATGGTAACAACACCTTGTTATCATCCTCAGTTACTGTAAAGTAACCATTAATTAGTAGACCCTCTCTAATGTAATCTTTATCCCACTTGTGTATACTATTGAACTCTACATCGATTATAGCAAATGCCATTCTCTGTAATTGTGATTCATAGTATAATGTGCGAGAATTAAAAACTCCCTTAACATTTGTTGGCTCAATACCATATGCTTCATATAAAGCTTCTAGGTATTTGCCACGTTTTGGAGCACTCTGGTTTGAATTGCTCCTATTATTTTTACTAGCCATATCGGCTCCTCTCCGTCGGGTACCCGACTACTCCAAATAAACACCTGAATCCATTAATGAGTTTATCATATCTTTAATAACATCTATTGTAGATATATTAATAGCAAAACCGGATGTTTCTACATAACCGGTTAATTGACTGATATGTAAAACTTTCATACATGGGCGCCCATATAATGTAGCAAATGATGATGGTTCTTCATTTACATCATGACATAGTGTTATACATCTATACTTAGTATTTAGAGTCTCACCATAACCACCACTATATGAACCTATAATACTAATATCGTGTTGTTGTAAATCCATAGCTATGTCAGTTACACCTTTTATATTTCCAGCTAGACCGCTTAAACTCTGTGGAGCAATCGCATTCTTTGCCATAGACATCACTGTATCAACTACAGCACGTGGATTGCTTATCTGAGAAGCTGCTACTTCAATAGTACCACCACAAGTTGCTGAGAAATTAGCAACAACATTGTTAACACTACCCGAACATACTCTGTAATCAATATGTCCATTTCGCACATTTACACATGTTTGTACTATAACACCAGTTTCTCCAATAAAATCATTAGGGTCTAGTGCAACAACACCTACATACGGTAATTCTAAATACAATTCTGTAAATGGTGCACCATTCCTAAAATCATCAAACTGCCAAGGGATATCTACATCGCCTCTTTCCATAGTATACTCGCCATATAGATAAGTAGATTCATAGCCAGTATTATAATCACCAAGATATATTGTATCGGGTCCAGTAGATGGTATCATCGATGGTTCTATAGGTATTCTCTGTGCAGACACAACTGCACCAAGTGCATCTCCAAACTGCATCTGAAGTGCTTCGCCAGCTTCACTACCTGCTAGTGTTACCTCAGCCATTAATACTTGCAACGATTGCTCATCAATTACCCAAGACTGCATACCTATCATACCCATACATGTAAATATAACAACTTCATTGTTATGATTACGTGTTAGGAATAAATCACTTTGATTTTCTCGTGCAGCATAAGTCTTACTAAGATACATGGCACATCTACCGTCTTTTATATATTTATTAAAGTTAGATGTAGAGTATCTTATAAATGCTGATGTGTTTAGAATATCAGCTTTGAATGTAGCAAGTACATCAATATTGCAGTATACTATTTGAGCACCATCAATATCATAACTTATGCGGTGTACAAAGTAGTACCATCCCCATGCTTTACAGTACACATAATCATCTGTACCTTTAAGAAAGAATGTTGGATTGATTTTATCGGTAGTACCTTTGAGGTAAACCTCTTTAGCTATTCCGGTACTATCATCTGGTACCTTTGTGGAGTTCTTACGTTTACTAAATTCAGTAAAGAATAAAACTTCCATATTCTACCTCATATGGTCGGGTACCCGATACCGAGTACCCAACCTTTAAAACTAATCAAGAGTAAAGTAAATACCATTCTCTGACATATCGTTGAAGTAGAGGTTATCAACGTGCCAGTCAGTATTGTAATATCTACCCTTTGAGTTGACAGGTGTTGTGAGAGCTTCCTCTTCCTTGCGGTATGTACCGAGGGCATCTCTATCATGGATAAATGCAACAACGTTAGAGCAAAGGAACTGCTCTTCTGCTTCATTTGTAACCATAATCTTATCAGCATCCTGAGCTGACTGCCAGTAAGGTACTGCAACACCAGACGCTAACTGGACATACTGGTCATTGAAAGCTGCATAGTTTACATTTGTCTCAAGACCTGTCATGAAGTCTACGAGGTAAACGAATCTCTGCATATCAATAGGTGTATGTCTCTGGAACTCATCCTTGTTGTAGAGAACTGACATTGTCTGCATCTTGAATGCAATGTTCTTAATGCGTGCAATAGCCCATCTATCGAACTCATTATCCATGAGTGCATCAAGTCCGTCAGGAATATCCTTATCGAACTTCTCATTGTACTCTGAAACAAGTTTGATACGCTGCTTACTCTGGTCTACATTTGCGATGAAGTTAGCCATTGTAAGACGTCCTAAGTCTTCCTGTCCCAGCTCGATTGCATTTCTTACCTCACCGTAAACAGCTGTCTGGAAATTTCCCATAGCTTCAGCTGATGTGAAAGCTTCCTTGAGAGCCTTTCTCTGTGTAGTAATAGAGTAATCAACAGGTGTTCTCTTAACGAAAAGTTTCTGATGTGCCTTAGGCTTATGCACCTTGTACATATCAATAGACTCACCATCAACTAAATCGTATGTAGGGTCTGCCTCAGCAGTTGGCATATCAACTTTAATCTTCTGCATTATCTGACCCCACTCCATGTCTCCAACCTCTAGAAGAGATAACTGTGAAGTATAAGGTCTGTAAGAGATTATTGTTTTACCAATACGCTGAACAAGTGTGTTCAAGAAAGCTTCTGTATTACTTGAAGAAGATAATACAGAGTTTCCTAAGGCTACTAATGAGTTACTATCGCAGACATCGATGTCTGTCGAACCCATAGTTTCTGCAACTATCTCGTTTACTAAAGCGTAAATCTGAGTTGTTTCAAAAGCCATAACTACTCCTTTCTAGGCTTATAGCCCACCATTCCTAATAGATTTTCTTCAAAGCTTTTCTTTTCATTTCCGCCATTTCCTGAGTTGACACGTACCAAAAGGTTTGCATTTGACTTCTTTAGTTCCGCCACGTCCTTTTCTAACTGTTCAATTCTTTTATCTTTCTCGGATATAATATCCGCAAATGCCCCTAAGCTTGGCTCATTATTAGTAGCATCATTATT
Source organism: Faecalimonas sp. (assembly GCA_045630205.1). Classification (GTDB taxonomy): domain Bacteria; phylum Bacillota; class Clostridia; order Lachnospirales; family Lachnospiraceae; genus Faecalimonas. The sequence goes on from JAZQSP010000145.1 coordinate 6,501, forward strand.
ATCATCCAAATCGCCAGTGTCAATTCCTCCAGATTGTCCTTCATTATCATCCTCCGCAAAGAATTGTAAATTATATCTGAATTTCATTTCCCTCTCCTTTCAGTACAGGCAACCCGACTTAGTATCAACGTACTATGTACTCAACTTCGTCGGGTACCCGACTTTATTTAAAAGCTAGTTAGTAGTGGTCAACTATGGGACATCCGCTTCTGGCGGTTGACCTAGTCCCTTATCCCTAGCCTTTAAACCTAAACAACCTCATACTCAAGGTATGTATCAAATAGTGTAAGGGTCACATAGTCATCAAAATAGATTTGACCCATACCACGTAGTATCCTATATTTCGGTCCAAATACTAACTTGAACCTCTGTAACTCTCTTTCCGGAATCTCTACCTTACATGGCAGACCTGATTCTGCCACAAAGTAATGTTCCTTATTAGAGAATATTACATACTCACCAAATTTGAACTCAGGCTTATAAGAACGTTGATTAACATTCTTACGCACAAATTCCAAATCAGCACCTCGGAACTTTGTTTCCAGTGCGTCTATACTAAACTCATTGTTTGCTAACTTATATAGAGCTGTGTTTTGTTTTAGGTCTGAGACCTTTGTTCGTGGTATAAGTTCGATGTACAAGTCCTTTTCAGGAATAGTCATTCGTCGTTGTCCGTTAGCTAACATTTTCGCTATTATAGATGTTGCACCTAGTTCCATCAAAATAGGATTTGCTAGGTCGATACCATTTGCGCACATAATAAGTTCGACTGGTCTCTCACCCTTTAACTCTCTGTTACGATTTATTGTCTCATATACATTAAGTAAAGCTTGTCCCTCTCCCTTAATTTTGCGCTTGTGTTTCTCAGGTATAAACTCCTCAAAGAATATTCTGTCTACATCTGAGAAATCTTGAGAACGCATTGAAGCAAAGGTAGACAGTGCTACACCATATCCTATGACGTCTCCCTCGTCTCTTTGAATACCGAAGCCGTTAAATTTTGGTATCTGAAATGGATGTACGTTATATCCTTTATCACTATTAAGTGCTTTGAATGGATTACCATACTCTGATGAACAACTGTCTATCTCTGTTCCATCACGTCTCATATAAATAAACTTCGAATGAGCACTAGATACTTCCTGTTCATAGTCAAGGACACTGTAAGTCTTTCCGCAACCTCTAGGTCCGATTATAATTTTAAATGGCATATCGCTCTTACAGTCTTTGCGAATATCGTAGAAAATTGAATTATCCATAAATCTCCTTTATCCTACAGTGTCGGGTGCCCGACTACTGTAACTCTAACAAAAAGTATTCTCTTCCACCATTCGATGTCTTTGGTACTACAAGGATGTCCTGAGGTCCATCCTCAAGAATGTCAGCGAGTGAAATCATCTGCTCAATAACTGTTGATGAAATTGTTGCATAGATTGTACCATCACTTGCTTTGAGGTAACCAACTGTCTCAACCTTACCATCTTCGTCTGGTAACTTGTCCTTTATCATGAGGTCTGCTACCGAGATGACTGCATTCTTAGCCATCTTAATTGGTGTTGAGTTAGCTGAATTGAACTCATCCTTTGCTGAAAATCCTTTTGTCTTTAACTTATCCATTTTGTTTGTCTCCTTATCATTTACTGAATTTTACTGTTACTTCATTTCTGTCCATCTGATTGCTTGTCATTTATTATAATCGAAGTCGGGTACCCGACGACGATATGCCCTATAGCTCATCGGTTATTGCCTTAGCAAAATTAACCAGAATATCTATTTTATTCAAATCACGTGCACATGTTACCATGTATTTGATTACATTAGTATTATCAGCTTCTGTTAATGCCTCTATCAACATTAACATCTCTGCACCTATTACCATTTCTGGTCCTGCCATAACTGTCTTACCGTTCATTCCATTACTTGTTATCATTAATAAATCACTCCTTTATCTATACCATCTAGCAGATTTTCATAGTCCTCTGCCAATGTAAATTTATATGTTGCATCTTCAATTACCATATTTGAACCTACTGGTATCTTATGACCATCTTCTAGTGTTAGTACTCTTATACCCTCATAGTCATTATACTTAGCGGTAGTTCTACCACTGTTTGTACTAGGGATAACTGTGCCAGCTTCAAATACATCTAAAACTGCTTCTGGATTATTTATGTCAAAGTAGTTATCAAATAAATACTCTTTTGCCTTAACCTTTGACAATCCAGCCACAGTAATTTGATATTTCTGCCACCAACATACACCGTCTATTAAGAACCTGCATCCACCCTCGTCACACTCGTGTCCACACTTGTATTTCTTAGGCTTGCACTCATAGTCCTTAGCGGATATGTAGGTATACTTCTTAGCACCTAGTGACTTAAAGAAATCATAGTCTCCATCATCTTCCCATATACCTAGTGTGTATGTTTTGCCATTGTATTCTACTGAACAGTCTAGTCCACACTCAGCATTATATCTAAGTATCTTTTCATTTAACTTGTCGAATAATGCTCTGTTATCTGGTGTATCAAAGAACTTAACGGAATCTGTGTCACAATATACCATCTCTGTTCCTAATGCATCGATAGCTTCTTGTAACCACCATCTACCCCAAGCAGTTACCCATAGACCATGTTGGTAACTTAGGAAGCTATTTCTTGAAGAGTAGTACTTATCCAACTGTTCTTGAAATGGTGCTTCTTGTTCATATTTAAATGGTGTGCACGAACCCTCTTGATATACTACTGTATCTTGACATATATCTGTAAGCATACATCCAAAGTTTGCGTTAAACTTGTTCTTCTGCTTCATATATAAGTAAGGGTCACTATCCTTTAGAGTTGTCTTGTCATAATACTGTCTTAAAATTGTCTTACGTAACTCGTCTGGTAAATATCCATATTCAGAACAAGCGCATACTCTACACACTGTTCTGCTCTTATCAAAGTTGTATGTCCTATCAATTATCTGATAGTCAAGGTCTGTAATGACCATTGATATTTCACTAGCCTTTAATACTCTACCATTGTCACTAAGGAACTCGATGTTCTCCCATGTGTCTGTAAGTTCAAACTCTCTCTGACCTTTCTTAAACTTAGGAAAACCTGTGCAGTGTGCTTTTGGTATGTATGGTATTGAATTAACATCTTTTACTGCTACATCATATAATGTTATATCAATAATGCAAGCATACTTTTCACTGTATACAAATTCCTCGAAGTCGGGTACCCGACTTTTTGCAACCAACCAGAATGGTGTCATAGGGAACTTATTGACTACCATAACTGCTGGATATGATGATGACCTATCCTTACTAGTTGTATTTGGTAAAGTTGTATTTGAGTAGATAGGGTTCTCATGTGTATTACCGCCACGTCGTGCAGTTCTACATAATCCATATAAGAACTGGTTCAGTGCCATCTTTAGAAAATTACGTCTATTGACAGGATTGCGCCCCATCTCAAATCTCATCTCATCTCTAACAAATCCGGTTGATGTATTAGGGATGTTGGCTAAATTGTAGTTATCATTCTTTATAGTATAGTCAAGCGCTTCGTAAAGTCCAGCGACATCATTAAATACATAATCCAGTTCCGAGGGGAGTAGGTCTGTGAATGGTGTCCTATACTTTGAGTAGTCGAAGTCTTCTCCTGATAGCTTTCCATGTATCAGGTCTGGAATAGATTCCGTGAATCTGGCTAAACCCATATTGGTAAGTTTGTAGGAACACCTGTACTCAATGCCATTACTGAAGCACTTGACTACCTTACGTGGTTTTGTTGCAAATACGTCAGTTATATGCATGAAATCTCGCATAAACTGAAACTCATATGGTAGATTATGCACGTAGCATATTAAACGAAAGTACTTGTTTAATCTTAATCTTTGATTCAGCTGATATATAAAATTGTTGTAATCTTGCCATAATCTGAACCATAAGCATTTACCCGATATGTATACTGCTATAGAGTATGTAAATGCAATAGGGTCGGGTTCCCGATGTATTGATGTTGTCTCTATATCCATCGTGAAGAAGTCATTAATGTATGTTCTATTCTTTCCATACACTGTGCCGTGCTCAAATAAATCATGCACAATCTCATCATACATCTCTTCTGTTATATCTTCTTTCTCGTAGAGAATCTCTCCAAGTTCTGTAATCTGCATTAGTACCTACCTCTCAAATCTTCTAACACTCTATCATATATAATATCACCAGAGGCGTACCTGTCAATCTCAAGTTGTACTTCTTGCTCTGTCATTCCATAATCTTCAATTGCCATGTCAATAGCTTCCATGAGTTCATATTTGCCAGCAGTCTTTAATCCTGAATTACCCATAATCCTAGAGATACGACTTAATCTCTCTCCGTCTGTGGGTATATTATATCCAAGTTCACGTAAAGTCTCGATACCTCGCATCTGACGTTCACGTGCTTTCTTAGCTTCACGAACTTTGTGAGTTGGTGATTTCAAAAATTTTCTAAGCACCCATGCTTGCTTAATTAAGTCCTCAACTGGTCTTTTAGCTACTGCCTGAGGGAACTTAATCGACTGGTATTCTGTCTGCAAGAATGTCATTGCATGTCCATATGCATACTCAGTAATCCCTGCTTTCTCAAGAGAACGGAGTGCCTTGTTGGCTACTCCGGACTCCTCATATATGTAATCTTTAAGTTCTCGGATTGAATCAACGTCTGCACGTTTAGCACCGAGAATCATTCTTGTGAACTTATCCAATATCCTTTAATCTCCTTACGTATATAAATAGAACTCTCTTCATACCGTCGTATGGATAGGTTCTATCAGCTGGTATTATATGTAATACTTTCATTTTATTAAAATTGCTGTCTCCTATATAACGTTCTGCTATCCTATCACCTATTAATCTCGGTGCATTTACCCCATCGCATTCTACTACGCATACAGGTTGTTCTTTTTCTATAACTTTTATAATCTCCTTAAATGTCATCGTGCACCTCACTACTCTCGTCGGGTACCCGACCATCTGGTGTGAGCATTACTCCGAACATGCTTGCAAAATAATTTTTCTGAACCTCTGGGAATGGTACATTCATGTAATCTCCAAAATGTGTTGAAGCTTCATGACACTCCATTTTATAAAGTTGTTCATCTAAACACTTTTGTGCATAATCTCTGTTACTGATTGTTGCTTCTAATCTCTCTTGTAAAATGTCAATCAACTGATTATCTAATGCTATAATCTCAGTTAATCCGTGGATGTCAATATCCATGTAATCTGTGATACTGATACCCTTAATCTCTTCCGTCATGTCCTTAATCTCCTTTTCATTTCATTTGTCTTAATCTCCTTAATCCCAGCTGGGTAAGAGCTTAATCTCTTAATCCCAGCCGGTCAAGGGAATGAGCGGTGCAACGTCGGGGACCCGACGCCCACGAGTGGACAGACAACGTAAAACCTAACCGGTTAGCTATGGCGTACAGTTGTTAGGCGCACCTAACTTTCGTTAGTTGAAACTAACATCCATTAGGAGATACTAACTCCGGTTAGACTAAACTAATTGTCTGAATTGTTCACACAACTTGACACTTGCCACTAATTTATAGCTACTCTGCCTTTGGCTCCTCTGCTTTACCTACATTATTATAGTTGTTTTCCATCTCTGCAAAACTGTCAATAAGCTTTATAACAAAAGCCATAGCAAGTTTCTCATCTTTACTATCAACTATTGTCTTTGCCTCAGTACGCAAGTCTGCCACGTATTTTAAAAGGATGTCACGACGCTCATCTACTACCTTGAATGTATCACTTGCCTTGATATCCTCGACTGATGGCTCACTTGCCTTGTCGTTGTTCTTTGCATTTGGTTCCTTTGTCTTTGGTTGTGGGGCAGGCAAGCCTTTTGCCTCACGCACTAGCTCTTTTAATACGTCCTCACTTGTAGATGGTGTTATACCTAAACTATCTGTGAGTGTGTCAAAACTTGCACGTGTCTTGAATTGTGGATGTCTTTGGATGATATCAAGCTTTTCACGTGTGTATCTCTTATACTTATCTTCAAGAGTATACTCGCCCTTATCGTCCATCTTGCCATATGTGGTAAGTATACGCACATACTGTCTAACTTGAGTTGACTTGATACCGAACATCTCAAGCGCCCACTTTTCAAAGTCTGCCTCTGTCTCATTGTATCCATCAAGTGTTTGTTCCTTGCGCTCCTTTGCTGAAGCAATTTCGACCATCATATCCCACGAGCCCTTTAGACACTTTTCTTGTATTTCATAAATACGCTCTTTGCGTGCTTTGTGCTCCTCTTCTGTCATTGTGCACGAGATAACGTCTGTTTCGCCCTCTGATGGCTTTAAAGCATTTATCTCTTGCCCTACATTATTGGCAGTGCCCAATACTGATGTTTCACGTGAAACATTGTCCTCTACTGCCTTTGTCTCCATTGGCTCTACTGCCTCAGTTGTCTCTACTGCCTCAGTTGTCTCTACTGCCTCAGTTGTCTCTACTGCCTTTGTCTCCATTGCCTTTGTGTTATTTTTCTTTGCCATATTGTATCTCCTTATTTAGTCGGGTACCCGATGTACCCTTATTTTTTAAATTGTCTGATAATATGGCAAGTTGTCGGAGTTGTATGAACAATTCAAACAATTAGCTAAATTGTGTATGCAATTTACTAAGAGTACACTTAGTGCTTTGCATAGCCTCGATATTAAGTTTTCAATGTGCTATAAGCACATTATAAGTACTTAAATCGTTAAGTGCAAGCCTATGTAAAAAATTTGCCATGATTAAGACAAAAATTTGCCATTGACTACTTTAAAGCACTAAAGTATTGTCTGACAATATGATTATGCAGCTATGGTATTGTATATACAATTATAGCAATATGGTGTGTATTATCTGTGCCTGACTATTTGCTCTACTTAAACGTTTACGTATACACAATTACATCATATGAGATATATTATCTGATAATTAAATAGCAGCTCACCTCTATTGTCTGATAATAGAATGTATGTTCGTGGTTTATTGTAATATTGTCTGAATTGTCAGACAATTTACACTTCCCGACAATTGTCGGGTAAAACTCACGTCGGGTACCCGACGAAGGTATTGGACAAGTATACCCGTCACGTGGTGTATTATCCACTATGTGTTATACTACTCACTATCTACCGACCGTCGGTTAAGTGTACATCGGGTACCCGTCCGTCGGTTATGCCACACTATCAGACCATCTGGGGAATTTCGTCGGG
>JAZQSP010000146.1:0-4751 GCA_045630205.1 Faecalimonas sp.
ATGAGGCAGGTCTGACGTTAGCAGGAAGAGTTATGAAAATGCGCGTGGCATTCCGTGCGTCAGATATTACCGCAACAACATTGAACCTAAAGGCGTCAATCACAATTGATGACACCTATACCAAAACATTTACTTATTTAAATGTACCGGTTGATGCTGTAAAACAAGTGGTTACAGCGTGGTCAATCCAGCAGAATAGTCCAATGTTGTTAAATCTGGATTCAGGTGTCATTAATCCGTTCGGATATACGGAACAGGTTATTGGAGATTATGGATTCGGAAAAAGCGCTGAAATGGACAATCAGAAAGTAACAATGACAAAAGATGCGGACGCGTCATTGGGCGGTGTTGCAATAACCGGATATTATTATTTGTCACCATCTACCAGCAATATTTTATATTTTGGTGGTGAATATGATGGTGTCAAGATTCAAAGCATCAGTGAAGAAGAGTTGAATGTAGTTTTCATGAAGGACAATGGTGCTACGCAACTCATAGATGCTGCTAGCCAATATAATATCACGAAAGCAGAATCTGGGTTAACTTTGGCAGGAAGAGTCATCAAAATGCGAGTGGCATTCCGCACAACAGATATTACAGATACTACATTGAACCTAAAGGCGTCAATCACTATTGATGATACTTATACCAAGACATTCACCTATTTGGATGTACCGGTAGAAGATGTCAGACAAGTGATTACAGCATGGTCAACAGCAGCAGGCCAATCATTGTTTTTAAATCTTGAGAATGCACAGGATAATCCGTATGTTTATGCGGAACAGACTCTTGAAAGCTATGGCTTTGCGTCAGGTACAGAGTTATATAATAAGCACGTAACAAAGACGAAAGACGCAGAGGCACTTCTGCACGGAAAGATGATTACCGGATACTACTATCTGTCACCACAAGAGAACTTATTATACTTTGGTGGCGAGTATGACGGTGTCAAGATTCAGAGTATCAGTGAAGATGAATTGAACGTAGTCTTCTTTACAGATAATGGTGCTACGCAGTATATAGATGCTACTAGCCAATACAATATCACGAAGGCAGAAGCAGGGGTAACGCTGGCAGGAAGAGTAATCAAGTTACAGACCAAATTCAGACTATCTAATATCACCGCAACGACTGCAGACTTGAAAGTGGCAATTACGATTGATGACGTTTACACTAAGGTTTTCAAGTATACGAATGTTCCACTAGAGGATACGAAACAGGTAATCATGGCATGGTCAAGAAACATTGATAGTCCAATGTTTGTGAACCTGGCATCTGCACAGGACAATCCAATGTCCTTCGAAAAGCAAACGCTTAGCGATTATGGCTTTGGTGAATATACAGTCGTGGATGGTTATAATGTAACCAAGGCAAAAGATATGGAGAAAACGTTAGATGGTGTCGAGATTGTCGGCAAATATCATTTTTCTCCGAATAATAATATTGTTGGCTTCGGTGGCGAGTGGGATGGTTTGAGAATTCAAAGCTTGAACGAAGATGAATTATATGTTGCTTTCTTTACAGATACTGGAAACACACCGCATCTTGATGCTAATCAACAATATTTAATTACTAGCGCTGAGGCGGGTGTACAGTTGTCAGGCTGCGAGGTGGAATTGGGTATGAAATTCGATATCATCAATGCAAACGCTGACACGGCAGACTTGATACTCGTCATGACAATTAACAATCAATATGAAAAGAAATTCTTTTATCAGAATGTGCCGTTAGCATATCTGAAGCAAGTTATATTTGCTTATGCAGTTCTTGACTGTCCAATGGTTCTTAACATTGGAGAGGGCGAATTTGCAAAACCACAATTATCGCCTGTTACGATGGGTGAAGCCGGTATTGCAAATGGAAAATTCGGTGCAGGAAGTAACGGTCAGGCTGTTGCTTCAGGAAAACATCCGGTTTCCTTGATGAATACTGCACTTACACAGAGATTTATCTTTAGTAAGCATGCGAATCTTGCGATGAATTATGCAGGAGCTACAAATGCAAATGCAGGTATCTCCTTTGTAACTCAGGGAGATGGAAGCATTGTGATTGCAGCTGCTAATGGTGAGTTCGCGGAGACCTTCACTTTAACTCCGGAAATCGCAGGCAGAGAATTGCTTGGAGCAGAAGTAAAATTATCATTGCAGTTATTTGAAAGTGGTGATGACGTGTTCTTAGGTGTTTACATCGATGGAACTCTTTATAATCATCAATATTTCAAATTAGACGGCGCAAAAGGAAAACTTGGAAACCATATTGGTTTGTTTGTGAACGATGCAAATGGTTCTATCACTCTGTTGGGTGATATGGCTCCGGACAGCAGCTACAAACAAATCACATTTGATACTTTTGGTGTAGAGAGTGGTGTATATGGTTATGATGGCACACCTAATTTGGTGATTGATGCAGATTGCAAACTTAACAGTCTGGATGGTGTTGTGTTTAAAGACACATTGAACATTACAGACAAACCGGGAGCTCAAATGTACTTTGGTGGCAAAGAACATGGTTGGCAAGGATTGTTATTAGCGTCTCTGGGTGATGGGGTTCTTACTCTTATTGATTTGGCAGGCGGCAATAATGCATCCATTGTATTTGATTCAAAGATAGCCGATGTGCAATTGACAGACAATGATGTCGAGATGACATTTAGCTTTTCTTATGTAGATGCAGATAACGACGGAGCAGCAGATGATGTGAAACTCGGAGTCTGGTTCGATGGAAAGGCATATAACGATGAATGGTTCTATCTATATAATATTGCCCCTAATTTAGGCGGACATCTTGGAGTTTATTCAGCTGCAGAAGGTGCTTCGATAACCATCAAAACGTATAATCCTCCGATTGATTTTGCTGAATGGGGATTTACAAAAGATTGGGCAAAGACATTAGGACTAGTTTAGCAATAAGCATAGGGGAGAGGCTTCGCTCTCCCCTTGTTTTGTAGAAGGAGATAAGTCGCAATGAAATTTTTTCATGTATATAATGATAAATTTTTTGAAGGATTAGAAAAGAACGGCATGATAAATAGAGATACAGGTTTTAAGATCCAACATGTTTTTTCTATGCCGGATGAAATAAAGTTTAATCAGTATGCAGCAAAGGGAACAAAACTTCACAGTTTGATAAAGGATGAGAAATTCCCTTTTTATGTTGATAGAATTGCAGGTGGTTGTACCTATCATAAATACAGTTTTGATCGTTCTCTGATTCGAGAATACAAGGATATTCTTGGTGATTGGTTTCTTGGCTTTCAGCTTCATGAAAGTGGTAGCAACCGCTGCTATACGGATTGGCCTAGAATTTTACATTACACAGGTGGTGATAAGGGCCCATATGACCCGGAAGTGTTACGGAAGGTGCTAAAAGAAGAGTATGCAGTCATGCCGGATGGAACACCACTCCAGTGTATCTCGCAAGGAACAGTGGAGGAATATGCGAAGTTACAATTTCCTGAGACACCACAGGCATACATAGCAGACATGATGGAAATGTTCCGAACAAGAATGGGAGAAGTAGAAGGAAGCATTTTGCCATGTGACAGTTATTTTATGGCAACTAAAATGCAAGATGAACTTGGCATGCGTTCTTTTATGCCGGAGGTAGGATGTCAGATTCCGTTGATGCGTTTGGCCGTTGCGCTCGTTCGTGGTATTGCGAAAGCATCCGGAAAAACATGGGGTACGTATTATGAGTGTTGGCGTGAAGTTCAAAATGTAGGATATTCTATGCCTTGTTTTAATGATGACCCTTCAAATGAATGGTATCTTTCACAGGAACTGCATCCGGATGATTTTACATCTTACGGGGAAAACGGTGGAAGCTCTCGTTTACTGCAAAATCGTATCTATTACTATTCACTTATGAGTGGTGCAGACTATTTTTCAGAGGAATGGGGATTGAATTGTAGTTATTCCGATATGAAGGAATTCTCGTTATCACCTTATGGCATGATAAAGAAGAATTTTATCTCCGCAGCTGAAAAGCTACGGGGTATACAGGCAGAGATTCCTTTTGCAATTGTGTTGCCTAAGGCATATAGTTGTGTGGAAATTCCATCTGTATTCTGGGAATGGGAGGTAGGACTCCACCGAGAAAAGTATATGGAACGATTACTTGGCAAGGAAGAGAGAGAATATGTTGGGCATGTAGAGGATGTCCTCAAACTCTTTTTTGTACGTAATGGTAAGAAATATGGCAATGAGGGTCATGTTATTACGAATTCTCGCTTTGGTGATGTGGTAGATGTTATTTATGAAGACACTTCTATGGAAGCGATGAAAAAGTACGAATATCTGATCGATGCTACGCCGGATAGTGAGTTCTTCAAGAAACATGCAGATAGTGGTATGCGTATTCTGGAAAGTGCGGACTTGGAACGCTTGACAAGCAGCATGGATCAGTTGATTCGGGCTACTATGCCTTGCGTGGTGGATAAATTATGCTGGTTAGTATCCACGGATCAAGACGGAAGACGCTTTTTGTCAATCTTTAACAACGAAGGTAATGAGAGAGATTGGCATCAGGGAGATATTATTCATACTGAGGCGGATGAAGTTGTAACCGTTCAATTCAGTATTCCAGCAAATGTAAAAGTATTTGAGGCATCTCCGAAAATGGCACAGATTACAAGGGAGGATGATTTGACATACCGTGTGAAGGTGCCGGCGGCAGGATTTGTAATATTAGAGTTTTAGTTTGAAAGAAAGGAAGCATAGAGATATGAAATTAGCACTATTAGTAGGTAATCG
>JAZQSP010000147.1:0-3761 GCA_045630205.1 Faecalimonas sp.
CCTTGGCCCCGACAGCATTCATGACAGACTCAATCGCATCGCAGATGAAATGAGTATAATTACCGACCGGAACATCTGCATCTTCGTTAATCTCCACTCTATTGAAGTTATCGTGCCATTGATAAGGATTCTGACCATTGACGGAATATCTGGCGCTGAACTGTGGAGCCTCCATCTCAAAATCAAAATATATCACAGGTTGAGCTTCAGCTGTAAGCTCAAGAGGATCAATCGCTGCACCGCGTGAAATAGAATCCGCAATCTGCACTGCAAGGATACTCTTGCCTGCATTAGTGTCAGCAAACAGAACAGCATTCTCACCCTCAAACCAAAGGTCTCCGGCAAGTTTCCTCCGGATAGGCATACTGTTAGCCTCTGTCATCCATTCAGATCCGCTCATAACCTTGAAATATCTTCCGACAGGATTCTCGACCGTCACTTCTTCTTGATATTTATTGTGTTTCATATCAATCTATGGTATTTGAATGTTCTGGATTTAATGTGAAACTACTATAGGCGTTATTGATGTATGCGCCCTTGCTATAACAGATTGTCGTCGCTGTTGTGCAGCTTGGTTCAGAACTCCTGATAGAAAAGCCGGCATTTTGAAAGATGACAGTTAAAGCAGCGACATATCCACTATGCATAGATGGTAAATAGCAGTCAGTCTGAGATAGAACGATGACTCCTTTTCCGTCTGCAGATTCGCTAGCATATAGAACGAACTCAAATGAACTCAGTCTGAATATCATATATTCAAGAGCTTGATCTTTTATAACCTCTAAAGTGACGATTCCGTTGTAGCTTCTGAGGTTCTCGCTCTCGTTGCAGCAGAATGCTTGATTCCATAGAATTGAGCTGTAACATACCTTGGGCAACTCATATTTCATTATTCGAAGTCTCGTGTCTAGGTCTTTGCATTGACGCAATTTCTCAAAAATAGGATAATGTGATTCAGAAAATTCCTGAAATTCATCAAAAGTCATGATGATAGGTTGGCCTAGATGTTTTTCATAAAGCGGCGCTCTGTCATTGATGTCGTCCGGTAGTGTAGTGTCAGCTTCGCAAATGGCAGGAAATACGCAAAATAGTTTCTCCATAGTCCAGAAGATTATAATGTTTTTCTCTTCTTTCTCTTCTGGTGTACGTATTTGCCGATCTCTCCTCTTGCAGCCTTTTCATCCACGATATCAGCATCAACATACGTGTTGTGCCCATCTTTAATTCGTTCGATGCCATTGGCATTTGCCCAATTGTGAAATGATGACTCTGCGATTCCAAACTTCTCGCAGAACTCCTTGATAGAATAACGTCGTTGTACCTTTTTCTCAAAGTATTTAGGAATAACCTCCTCAACGCTTTCGCGGATGATTGGACGGATAATATTACCAAGCATCTTCTCTAAAAACTGTAACTCTCCCATAAGAAAATGAATTTGAATCTAAATGTTTGATAAGCAAATGTAAGTGCCTAATAACCAACATTAAAAACTCTAAAAAAGTGGGTGGGAGTGGCTGGGAATGGGTTTTAATGAAAAAACGGTCTCCCAAAGGAAACCGTTCAGTGTTAGAGAGTGGCTCGAAAGTGGCTCAAATGTTTAATATCAGATCTTCCTATACTTCTCCAGAATCAGGTATATTGGAGAATGACAATCAACTTTGTTGTCGTCATTCCAGTTGTAGTTCAACTTAATCTCCTTATTGTCTTTGCCAAGGAATATAAATGCATCGTTCATTTCCTTGCAGCTCAAGCCAAAGTGTTTGCCAAAATATGTGGCTTCATTTTTAGGGCCAAACCAAGTACCTTTCAATGCGATTGGCTGATGCTTAATCAAGAAATCTAAAGAGATATCACTAAGACCAAACATATGCTCCTTCAAGGCCTCGCTAAGTCCAGGATACGTAATTTCATCGTCGCTCTCGGAGTATTCTTCATTCCATCTTCCATCTACATAATCATAATAGAAGCATATCTCCTTGTCAAAGCGACAAAGGATTACCAGGAGACTTTCAGATATTGCGTCTTGTCCAAATATCGCCTCGGCTCGTGTAGGATGTTCATAGCATAGATCATCCAGACGCACAACGAAGCTTCGGAATAGGTTGTATGATTCAGTAAATAAAGCGACAATATGCAACATTGCTTCATTTTCCTTGATCTTGTTCCATTCTGAACAAAACAAACTGCAACTTTCTTCCAGTGCACATATGATCTTGGGATAGCGATCGGTCAAATCTATTTTTGCAGCGCTGATGCCGGGAACCTTTCTGAAATCACCGTCCACGATATCGAAAGCGCGACAGCATCTGATCAATACCGAGGTTGCCGACTTTAATGTGTCGGCAGCCTCGTGGAGAATGTGTATGTTCAAAGCTCTGTCTGTCATGGTTCATATTATTTGAAGTAATCATAATCCTCCGTCATTTTCTTGACGGTTTCCAAACTGTCGGCTTTGATATATTTCTCGAGCATCTTGATATTGCTATGGCCAGTGATCTTGCAAATATCATATACATTCATTCCGGATAGATACATCAATGTTGCTCCGGTTCTTCGAGCTGTGTGAGTCTGAATGAGCTCGCACTTTTCAATCTTGGTCTTGGTTATATTGCCGCCCTTGGTAGAAGTAATTTCGATAAGCTCTGTCAGCCCGGCTTTTCTACCAATCTCCTTCATGTAGTCATTGATCTTCTGCTCTGCGATGTGGGGTAGAGTCTCCGGATACTTAGCGAGGATATCCCTTAACTCGCTACAGCAAGGAATAATGACTTTCTTATTAACCTTCTGCTGTGTGATATGAATGGTCATAACCTTTCTCTCTGTCACCTTGCCATCCTCTCCGTAACTTCTGAAAATCTCATTGTGGATATTATCCCTGCTGATATTATTGTAGTCAGAAACTCTTTGAGCAGTCCATACTCCAATCATAAAAATATCCCTGGCCAACTCGTAGCCGGCAGACATATTTGAAAGATCCACTTTGTTTATAGCCTCAAGTTCATCCTTAGTGAGATAAATAGAATCGACATCAATTCTGGTTGCCTTGAATGCAGATGTTTTATATGCGGGGTGAACAGGATGCCCATCTTCTTCGGCACACTTGAATAGTGTCTTGAGAGTCTTCATTACCTTGCCGATAGAATTGATGCTATAATTGATTCCCTTAAGATAAGCATTGAACTCTCGATAGAAGTTCATGTCGACCTCCTCAAAATCATACTCGCGATTAGCTGTCTCAAAAAAGTCTTTCAGTTTGTTGATAGCTACATTGAGCGCCTTGATGGTGTTGGGCGAGAAATTACCGCCACGATATGTGGAACGACCTCCCGATTTACACTGCTCCATGTAGATGTCAATATACTTCAGAAGCGTCACCTTATTAGCCTTTTCCTGTCTTTCCTGCTCTTGATTGATCTGCTCCTCGAGAACACTCGTCTCAATGATTTCTTTCATATACTCTGCCGTCAAAAGATTCATCTTCGCAGCAGCATCGATTCGAGCAGCAATAGTATCGAGCTTTTTCCAGAGAATCGTACCGTCTTCCGACTCTCGATAATTTTTCATACTCAGAGCTGACTTCTTTGCAGCATTCCACCTCTTGATATCAGCGTGTAATCCGGTAGTAATACGCCAATCTATTTTCTGCTCCGGAATCTGAATCCGGGCTCCAACCGAAGCAAGACCACTAGTCTTCTTCGTACGAATAAAGAATGAAGTTGCCATATAAAAAGCACATTTATTGATTGCACTGGCAAAGGTAA
>JAZQSP010000148.1:0-1971 GCA_045630205.1 Faecalimonas sp.
AAAGAAGTTGATTTAGTGGAAAAATTATTCACAGAAATCGCTCCTAAATATGAAAACCGTAACGGTGGTTACACAAGAATCGTAAAAATCGGTTTACGTAAAGGTGACGCTGCTATGGAAGTTCTTCTTGAACTTGTATAAGAGTATAAGAATTAAGGGTTTCGCGATAGCGAAACCCTTTCGGTTATAGGAGAAAGAAAAATGGGAATTTATGAAGAATTACAGGCAAGAGGTTTGATTGCCCAAGTAACAGATGAAGAAGTAGTAAGAGAATTAGTAAATAATGGAAAGGCTACATTTTACATCGGGTTTGATCCGACAGCAGACAGCCTTCACGTAGGACATTTCATGGCGCTTTGCCTTATGAAACGTCTTCAGATGGCAGGAAACAAACCAATCGCATTGATTGGTGGAGGTACCGCTATGATTGGCGACCCATCAGGAAGAAGCGATATGCGCCAGATGATGACAAAAGAGACCATTGAGCATAACTGCGAGTGCTTCAAAAAGCAGATGAGTAAATTTATTGATTTCTCAGAAGGCAAAGCACTTATGGTAAATAATGCGGATTGGCTTCTCGATCTTAATTACGTAGATGTACTCCGAGAAGTTGGTGCACACTTCAGCGTAAACCGTATGCTCAGTGCAGAATGCTACAAGCAACGTATGGAAAAAGGTCTTAGCTTCTTGGAGTTCAACTACATGATTATGCAGAGCTATGACTTCTATGCATTATTCCAAAAATACGGCTGTAACTTACAGTTTGGTGGAGATGACCAGTGGAGCAACATGCTTGGCGGTACAGAGCTGATTCGCCGTAAATTAGGCAAAGATGCAAGTGCGATGACAATTACATTGCTTCTCAATTCAGAAGGCAAGAAGATGGGTAAAACGCAGTCAGGTGCCGTGTGGCTTGATCCAAACAAGACATCTCCATTCGAGTTCTACCAATACTGGAGAAATGTTGGCGATGCAGACGTTCTCAAATGTATCCGTATGCTTACATTCCTTCCATTAGAAGAGATTGACAAGATGGATGCTTGGGAAGGAAGTCAGCTTAACCAGGCAAAAGAGATTCTTGCATTCGAGTTAACGAAGTTAGTACATGGAGAAGAAGAAGCTGTGAAAGCACAGGAGAGTGCAAAGGCATTGTTCTCTAGCGGTGCAGCAGCAAATATGCCAACGTGCGAACTTGCAGAAGAAGATTTTATAGATGGACAGATTGACATCTTAACTATGCTTCATAAGAGTGGTCTTGTACCTTCAAAATCAGAGGCAAGACGTGCAGTAGAGCAGGGCGGTGTTGCAGTAGACGGTGAAAAAGTAGCAGATATCAAAGCGACATTTACAAAGGATGCAATTCCGGAGGAAGGTCTTGTTCTTCGTAGAGGTAAGAAAAACTTCCGTAAGATTGTTGTAAAATAATATGATGAAAGAACCGGTTGTTTTAAGTGGAAAAGTGGTTCGAGGGAAAGCACTTGGAAGAACAGTGGGGATGCCCACTGCGAACCTGTGCATCACAGAGGGAACCATGCCGGAGGAGGGCGTGTACGCGACACGTATTCGCATCGGCGACAGAGTGTATGTGTCTGTGACAAATATAGGAAGAAGGCCTACGGTAGATGACGAATCCCATATCACAGTGGAAACTTACATTATAGATTTTGACAGAGAAATATATGGGGAACAGGCAGTGCTGGAGGTGCATCAGTTCCTGCGTCCGATACAGAAGTTTGCCTCATTAGAAGAGGTGCAAAAGCAGGTACAAAAGGACATTGAGACTGCAAAAATATATTTTCAAGAAATGTAAAATATTTCTTGACATTCAATTGCCGGCGTAATATAATATAACGGCATGAGAATAGAAGAAGCAGTTTACGCCAATGCCCCGGAGTGGACTGATTCCTATATAAAATGATGACAATGAATGATGATTTAGGAGGAAAACCAATGAAAACTTACATGGCTAAT
>JAZQSP010000149.1:0-1455 GCA_045630205.1 Faecalimonas sp.
TTATAAATACCTGTTACACTCTTTCCGATTAAGGATTTATCTGAAGCCTTAAATCCTTGTTCCACATCACTCACTACTTCTGATATACCAAAGTCTGACAGTTCTAATCTTTCTTTTTCAGCATAAGTTGCATCGGTAATCGTAGTTGGAGTTGCACCTGCGTGCACACCTATGCATTGGGTCAAGTATGTAAGGTTCATGTTCTTAAATACTTTGTGTGTTGTATATACATCATCTAATGTGATTCCAAATAATACATCAGCTGTATTTGCTTCTGCATTCACGTTCTGGAACTTGAAAGACACTTCTATTTTCATATCACGACCGGACAAGGATGCTCCATCCACATTTTTTGGCCAGAGTGTGATTTGTTGCGGGTCGTATTCCTCTGATGCCGGATTTGTTCTTCCCGGATGATCTTGATCGTAATAAGATACAATCAAATTTCCATCATAAGAAGTACCCAATGTAATACCGGACCAACTTCCTCCAAATACCACTCTATCTCCCGGTGTAGTAGAAAGATTATAAATACCGGTGATTGTCTTTCCATCTAATGTTGCGGTTGGTGTCGCTGTCTGCAACACGCTTCCCTGTACATTTTTAAAGGTTCTTTCAAAAGGATTTCCAAAATCTTTCACGGTCAAATCTGTGTATACATCTTTGACTACTTCATTCTCTGGAAGATTTACATAGAATCCCGGAATACTTTGTGTATCTGCATCGTAGCAAATCACAAACATTTTTCCTTGGCCGTCAATTTCCACATATTCAGATGCCGGGTCACCGATTTCTACTGTGGCATTTGGTCCGTGATAAATCAGTTCTGCTGTTGTATCACCCCAGCCATGGTCTGCCTTCGTCGGGTCTGGTGTGAAGAACTTACCATATATTGGTCTTCCGTAACGAGTATGACCTAAGGAATATGATACATAGATTCTTCCATCCGGCAACTTAGAGAAATCCGGTTGGCAAAGAAGCACTTGATCATTCGGCAGTACAATACTGTCATCTAAGTCTTCCATTGCAATCTTTTCCCAATTATCACCTTTGTCAGAAGACACCCACACAGAACCATTATCTCTAACCAATGCGTAAATGTATTCCACTCCACCTTCTTCATGGGTAACAAATGCGGCCTCGTCTACAAAATTAAATTCCACCGTCTCTCCGTCCGGTGTAGCACAAATCATAGAATTATTTTCCCATGTCCATGTATTTGTTGCCTTGTCGTATCTTCCTCGTTGTGCCCAAACATCATAGTATGGATTATGTGTTTCTCCTTCTATAGTGTAAGACGGTATGAGAATACTTCCATCACTTAACTGTGTTGCATCTCCTTGTTTCATAGTTCCTGAATTTGTGTCAGGCGATGGAACTAACACCGGTTCACTCCATGTGTAACCATTGTCCGTACTTGCGAGAACATAAATTCTATAATCGTCCTTTGGAATG
>JAZQSP010000150.1:0-1078 GCA_045630205.1 Faecalimonas sp.
ATAAGATGTTAGTATCGGATTTATTGAGCACAATGAAAACAGATCTGATCAAAAGATGTTATTTTATAACTGATAATCAATGGGATGAATCATCATGCTTAATATATAGAATATCGGAGATATTAACAGATCCAGTTTATATAGGGAAGCGCACAGCAAAGGTCAAACATTGGTGTATATCTCCGGCAATGTATGAAACATATCTTGCAATTTATATTTGATAAAGGGGATCTTATGAGAGTATGGGAATCTGAAATTGGATTATCTTTTAATGTAAAGCAAGATAAATGCTGCATATTTTGCAATAATTGTAGTGATATCTGGTATGATTCAAAAGGGCCATATATGATAAATTGTGTATTGAATAATCAACACGCAGATGATCATAATTGTGATGGTGATTGTGATTACTTTGAGGAGGGATCTTATGGCAGCTAAAAAGAAAAAAGTAAAGCTTCCGTCTCTTAAGGGAATAGGCCAGGCTGTTTTGAAATATCGTGAAGGCCGTAAGGCCGGAACAGTGGCCTTTAGCTCTGAGATGGAAAAACTAAGCCCATTTTTTGGAAAAAAGGGGCAGGTATTAAAGCGAGAAACACGCTATAACGTACAGCGGGAAGCACTGAAGGAAGCTGCAGAAAAAGCTAAGAAAAAATACGGCAGCAGGCCGGGCTATAAGTCATTTAAACGGGAAGAACAAAAGCAGCAGGAAAAGCAGGCAAAGGGTGCAAAGACCTTTGCAGAACATCAGGCACCAAAAACTAAAAAGGGTGAAATTGATAAGCGATTTAAGAAGCAGGCCCGCGAAAAGATAAAACAATTCAATACCATGGTTGATATCTTTGCATCTGAGAGCTACAACGAGCTTACTTCCGGGGCTTATGGTATCGGATCCGATGTAGTACAGGCAATGGCCGAGGCCGGATTATCTGCGGATGAAGCTATTAAATATCTGGATCAGGTCAGACAGACATTAAATGATATTCCTGAAGAGGCAAGGGCATTTGCCATGAAAGATGATTTCTGGCAAGCTGTTGTAGATCTGTCACATATGGTAAATGAAACAGGTGGTATAGATTTT
>JAZQSP010000151.1:0-1286 GCA_045630205.1 Faecalimonas sp.
TCGACACCAATACATTTTGGCTTTCTCAGCAGCGAATGGCTGAGTTGTTTGGAGTAACGCAACAAAATATTAGTTACCATCTACAACAGATAGATGAGAGCGGAGAAATCCATTTGTCCGATGGTTACAAAAAATATTTGTTTGCTTCGGACAAATGGTCCAAGAATGTCGCTATGTACAACCTTGATGTTGTCATCGCCGTTGGTTACCGTGTGAATAGTTATGAGGCAACACAATTCCGCATCTGGTCAACTCAGGTTTTGAAAGAGTACTTGACTAAGGGTTTTGTATTGGATGATGAGAGACTGAAAGGAAAGAATGTGTTTGGAGCAGATTATTTCGATGATTTGCTTGAGCGTATTCGTGAGATACGCCTTTCGGAGCGTCGTTACTATCAGAAGATTACTGATATTTATAGCGAATGTAGTGCCGACTACGACAAGGACAGCGAAACAACCAAGTTATTCTTCAAGACGGTGCAGAATATGATGCACTATGCTGTAACTAAACAGACAGCTGCGGAAATCATCTATGACCGGGCAGACGCAGAGCGTCCTCACATGGGGCTTACTACATGGAAGAATGCTCCTGATGGGCGAGTTATTAAGTCCGATGTTACGGTAGCTAAAAACTATCTGAGCGAAAAGGAAGTTGATGCATTGAATAGATTAAGTAATGCCTTCATTGACATTGCTGAACAACGAGCCGAAGATCATGTGTTGATGACAATGGCTGATTGGAAAGATCTCCTCGGAAGATATATGGAACTAAACAATAGAGCATTGCTTCCCGATGCCGGGCGTATCACACACGAACAAGCAGAGGAAAAGGCTTTGACGGAATATGAGAAGTTCAGAGTCATACAAGATAGAGAAATTATGAGCGACTTCGACCGCCAACTGAAATCGCTATTTGATGGGCACATTCCAGATAGAAGATAAGATATAATAAATCTTCCATTTGTCCAATCTTTGCCCCTGCTTGCAATGATCTGGGATTGGCACTCCCAATGCTTGCGAAAGCAACTTGGGGTATTAGGCTCCCCCACCTGCAAAAGGTTGGACAATGGGCAAGCCCAATAGAGAACAAAAAATTAAATAGCGAGGAGCCGTAATGTACAATGTAGATAATGACTAACTTTGAAAAAAGAAAATTCTATATGAGCGAATTTGATAAATACATCGTTCAAGGAGAACTCGATTAAAGACATCATGGAAGTTATAAATCTACTACACATAGGAAATCGTTCTGAGCTTCGTCATTGGCTCAAAGAGAACCACAATACA
>JAZQSP010000152.1:0-22258 GCA_045630205.1 Faecalimonas sp.
TCTTAGGAAGTACACCGACCTGATTCTCTACGAATAACGAAATCCATCTTTTTTTCATTGTCCCATTCATCGCTCAAGTCCTCCTTCCTAACAATCCATAATGAGTTCTTCTAATGTTCCGCCCGGTTTTACCATCGGATAAACCAAGTCTTCCGGGTCGATGATGAACTCAATCAATGTTGGTGTCTTTGTATTCTGACGAGCTTCTTCAAAAGCTGCCTTTACATCTTCCGGATTGAATACGCGAATTCCCTTTGCCCCATAACTCTCTGCCAATTTCACAAAGTCAGGTGTATATGGCGGACATTCACAGCCTTCGGTTCCGCATTTGCCCTCGCAAGCCTTGCCTGAACGAAGACATGTCATAGAATAACGTTTGCCGTAGAACAGTTTCTGCCACTGGCGAACCATTCCTAGGTATGTGTTATTAAATACACATAAGATAACCGGCAGTTCCTGAAGCACCGCTGTTGCAAACTCCTGAATGTTCATCTGCATACCACCGTCTCCTGCTATCATAATAACAGGTGTGTCCGGATTGCCGAGCTTCGCACCGATTGCTCCCGGGAAGCCGTAGCCCATGGTTCCGAGTCCTCCGGAAGTGAGAAGCTGTTTCTTCTCATTCAGTGCCAGGTATTGTGTCGTAAACATCTGATGCTGTCCAACGTCTGTCACGACAATTGCCTCATCAAATGTCTCGTTAATGGTCTCTATAATCTTCTGTGGAGTCAATTTTACCTGATTTTTCATAGTAAGCGGATGTTCCTGCTTCCATCCTTCAATCTGAGCAAGCCATTCAACCTGTTCATTCTCTTCCACATACTCTAAGATCTTTTCGGTTGCTTCTTTTGCATCCGCAACAATCGGCACATCTACATGTACATTTCTTGAAATAGATCCTGTGTCAATATCAATATGTACAATCTGGGCATTTGGAGCAAATTCGTGAAGTTTACCTGTAATTCTGTCGTTAAATCTAGTTCCGATTGAGAACAGAAGGTCACATTCACCGACTGCCATGTTGGCTGCATACATACCATGCATGCCAAGGTTCCCAATATACATCGGATGGTCTGTCGGAATTGCACCTCTACCCATAATGGTTGTGACAACCGGAATCTTTGTAATATCTACAATCTTCGTGAAATTCTCATTCGCATCTGCAATATTTACACCACCGCCTGCTAGGAACAATGGTTTTTCAGCTTTTTTCAGCATCTTAATCGCGCGTTTCAGCTGACCGATATGTACGCCCGGATTCGGCTTGTAACCACGAATGTTCACTGTCTCCGGATAATCTGCATCCCCAAGTTCTGCCATCACGTCTTTTGGAAGGTCAACCAAAACAGGTCCCGGTCTTCCGGTTCTTGCGATGTAGAACGCCTCTTTGATAATTCTACCCAAATCCTCTCTGCGCTGTACAGTCACGCCGTACTTGCAGATACTTCTTGTAATTCCTACAATATCAACCTCTTGGAATGCATCGTTACCAATCAGATGTCTCGCCACCTGACCTGTAAAACACACAAGCGGCACGCTGTCATAGTTTGCTGTAGCAATACCTGTCACAAGGTTCGTTGCCCCGGGACCGCTCGTCACCAAGCACACTCCGACTTTTCCTGTAGAACGCGCGTAAGCATCTGCCGCGTGCACAAGCGCCTGCTCATGTCTTGGAAGCACAACCTTTGTATAATCCTGTTTGTATAATTCATCGCTGATATCAATTGTACACGCTCCCGGATATCCAAAGAGAATATCCACCCCTTCTTCTTTCAGAGCCTTTACGAGTAATTTATTTCCGGTAATCTTCTTCATAAGTCGCCTCTTTTCCATAATCATAACGTATCTAAAAAATTATAAGATTTTCTGGTATATTTGTCAAACCTTTTCAATCAAACATTCGATATTACATCCCAGTGCACCGGATAATTTGAACAAATATTCTACCTGTGCTTTATTAATATTCTTCTGTCTCTGCTCATATTGTTGAATTGTTCTTACAGGAATTCCGGATAGTTCTGCAAGTTCACTCTGACTAAGGCCGACTTGCTTCCGTTTTCGTTGCAAATTTGTATCGGGTTTTGCATCACGATATAACTCGTTCATTTTTTCAATAAAATGTACGACATCCATCTCGTGATATGGGGAATACAATGCTTTCACATAATGAATCGGGATAAATCTCACAATTTCTTCGAAACTCAAAGCTGTTTCCCACTGATAGTGTGCCAGTGCCCATCCTGTCCAGTACTCTTCACTTCGGTTCATAGTATATCTCGGACTAAATCGTTTCACACCTATCTGCATCTTTTCTAAAACTTCGTAGGCCACTTCAACACCTGATTTCCCTGTCAAGACCGTATAATCACCTTTTCCAAAACACTCTGCTACACCTGATTTGATAAATAAAGAGAAAAAATCTTCTATGCTATATTGCAAATCATATACAGCAAAATCAAGCATTCTCCCAAGCACTCTCTTGGCACTCTCAAGATAAACTTTGTCGTAAGCATAAATCATCTTTCTTCATCTCCTCATCTATAATCTGTATGATGTAAATATCACCGCGTTGGTATCTGTTACGCTCAACATCAAAATATTCTCTTCTTGCTGTCTTATCACGAACCATTTTCTTTGCATACCATGCTTCACTTTCTGCAACTTCATAGCCCAGAAACTCAATGCGTTCAAATGCTTTTTTGCTCTTAAGAACAATCTGTTGCCCTAAATTTTCTAAATGCATTGCATTGTTTAACTGTCTGTAGGAAATGGTGCCATTGATAAAATCCTGTGCAAATGAAAAATAACTGTCATCTGCCCGATACCCTATAATGACATCATAACTCTCATAATCCACCAAAAAATGTTTTAATAAATATTCTTTAGCCTCCAATGCCAGTCCACTTAGAATATCAAATTCTCTATTCTGCAAAAGAATTGCAAGCCAATGAAGGATACAGTACTCTTCGCTATTCAAGTCCAGTATCTTAAGTCCATCAAATTCCAGTTCATAGCAATTGGCATATCCATCTTTATTTTCAAAAACACCCCATTCTTTCGCCATATCAAGATTTTCGGTACAATAAAATCCCAGACCATAGTCATTATATTTCTTTCCAAAAGCGAAAATCGGCTTTTCGATAATATTTTGCGAACCGTGATACAACTTTCTTGTCATATATATCATCTCCATTCTCAATCAAATTATACTCCCGAAGGAGTATAATGTCAACTTTCATTTGCCGCAATAAGACTTTCTTATCCTATAAAACAACAAAAGAATGCATTACTGCACTCTTTCGTATCTCACAAATTCGTATTCTAAATTAAAATAAGTCTGCTCATCGCTCACACCTGTCACAATCCAGTCTTCTTTTTCATCTAGATTTGGGAAATAGGTGTCTGCCTCGTAAGCATGGTCAATCTTTGTCACATGCGCAACATCGCAATATGGAAGCATCTGTCTGTAAATGCTGTCTCCACCGATGACATAGACATCTTCACTATTATAGTTCTTAAGTTCCTCCAATGCCTCTTCGACACTGTGAACAACAATCGCATCTTTTACGCTATAGTTCTTATCTCGTGTAATAACGATATTCGTTCTCTTCTTGAGCGGTTGGCCACCCGGAAAGCTCTCCAATGTTTTTCTTCCCATCACAACAACCTTACCCATCGTTGTCTCACGGAAGAACTTCATATCCTGCGGAATGCTGACGAGTAATTTATTCTCTTTTCCGATTGCCCAGTTCTTATCTACTGCAACAATTAAATTCATAGTATTTCCTCCTAAACGGCGATTGGAATATTCTTAATCTGCGGACCTGTCTCATAGTCATCAAGGCGCACATCATCCGGTGTGAAATCATAGAAGTTCTTAATCTCAGGGTTCAGCCAGAACTTCGGTGCCGGATATGGTTCTCTGGAAATGAGTTCCTCCACAAGCGGAATGTGTTTATCATAAATGTGTGCATCCGCGATTACATGCACGAACTCTCCCACCTCCATGTCAGAAACCTGTGCAAACATATGCACAAGCACAGCATACTGACATACATTCCAGTTATTTGCTGCAAGGACATCCTGCGAGCGCTGATTCAAGATTGCATTTAATACAAGCTTATCAGAGCCTTCTTTTTTGGTGACATTAAATGTCATACTGTATGCACACGGATAAAGATTCATCTCATGCAAATCCTGATGCACATAGATATTGGTCATAATACGGCGGCTGTACGGATTGTGTTTCAAATCATAAAGCACTCGGTCCACCTGGTCCATCATACCTTCTTTGTACTGATGTTTTACACCCATCTGATAACCGTAAGCCTTACCGATAGAACCGTCTTCATCTGCCCAGCTGTCCCAGATATGCGGTTTTAAATCGTGAATGTTATTTGACTTTCTCTGCCAAATCCAGAGAAGTTCGTCCACACAGCTCTTAATTCCTGTGCGGCGGAGTGTGAGCGCCGGAAATTCCTTTGACAAATCATAGCGATTGACCACGCAGAATTTTTTCATGGTATAGGCATATGTACCATCCTCCCATTTCGGGCGAACCTTCTCCCCCTCTGTGCTGACACCGTTATCTATAATGTCGCGACACATATCAATAAAAACTTTATCTGCGTAACTCATAGCGCAAACCTCCTAAAAAATCATTCTACTATTATAACACACAACTATTGTCGTTGTCTATTAAATAACCAGCATTGTTACAATAATAGCAATTATACTTGAAAACAGTCCCAATACTATACACTCTTTTCCAACTTGTCTCTGCTCTTCATCATCTTTTGAAAGTAAAATCGCACCGAGAATAAATCCAACAAGTGGCACAATAAAACTAACAAAATACTGAAAACCACAACCTGTACCAGAGCCCTTTTTATCCACTTTGTTATGTAGATTGATTACCTTTGCTTTCTGTAAGGCATTTACAAACAAATAGAAAATAATGCTCTGAATAGGCACCTGGATAATTTGTTGCAAAGCTTTTGTAGGAAGTATTGCCCAAAACGCACTTCCGTAAAGAATCGCTGACCACGTACATGACATCCCAATGTTAACAACTATAGCAACTACTGTTTTCGACAATAATACTCTCCATAATGTAAATTTTTTCTTGTAAAGCATTATCCCATATATCACTGGACCCACAATGGCATTCAAAGTCCACAGCATCGAAAATGCACCTGTTGGTTTAATTATGAATTTCACTACATCAGCAACACCACCCATAATACCTCCAACCACTGGTCCGAACAAAGTTGCTGTGAGTTGCGTTGCAATAAATGAGATTCCAACTTTCACATCTTGCGTGATTTGAATACTGAACTGTCCAAGCACAATCCCTATGGCAATTAACAGAGCCGTCATAACAAGCGTTTCCAGTTTCTTGAATTCTTTTGATGAATCCACAAATTGTTGTCTTAATTTTTTCATAAAAAAATACCTCCTTTGCAGTAATCCTTTGAGCTGCATAGCAGGTATTTTTGTGTTTCTTATCATATCTGTCATGTGCAGCAGCGGGATGCAGAACATATACCGCGAGTGTTACTCTTCGTCCCACCGGCAACTCCCCGTCCGTCAGGCACTTGACGCATACATTCTTACTCTGCTCTTCTTGATTTTTTCTTTGAATTTTACCACACTCTCATGTGTGGGTCAATTAATTTTACATTTGTTCCATAACATTTTGCCAGTACATTCTATCTTTTAAGATTCGAATAACAGTAATTACGTTGTCATATACAACACAAAAACATTAAAATACTATTTTTAGCATAAAATCATCACTAAAATCTTCTAGTGGGTATATGCATAATTATTATTACATTTATACCCATAATCTTTATGGAAATGCCAGAAATTAGTCAACTTTTGACGTGAGTTTCTATAGAATGCGTTATAGGTTCCTCCAACACCCACTCTTTTGCAAAATCGTGGGTATAGACTGTAAGAATCGTGTAACCTATAGATATTCGAGTTGATTTCCCAAACTTTTAATAAGTTGAAATACAAAAACTGGGTGTGAGATGATGGATTTGCATCTCTCATACCCAGTTTTGCTTTGCTAATCTAGTCAACAATTGCAATTCGCATCATGTTGCTCATTCCCTCGCGACCTTTCTTTACATTCGGAGAAGGAATTCCTGCTGTAACGACAACGATATCTCCGGTCTCTGCGAATCCTTTTGCTCTTGCAAGGTCAATCGCCTCATCACAGATTTCATCTGTCGTCTCATAAGGAATGGATTTTACAGGATATACACCTCTATATATCTGCATACGTCGAAGAGATTCTTCGTTCGGAGATACTCCTACAATCATGGCTTCCGGTCGGAACTTGGACACCACTCTTGCTGTCGCTCCGGATGCCGTCGGCGTAATGATACAGCTTGCTCCGAGGCTTGCTGCCGTAGCAACTGAGGAATAACCTATTGCACTGGATATGCTCTTCTTCCGGTTCTCCTGTGCTTTTGAAAGTAACATATCATAATCAAGATGTTGCTCCGTATTCTTTACAATCTCCACCATCATTTGTAGTGCCTCTAATGGATACTTGCCCTGTGCTGTCTCTCCTGAAAGCATCACCGCGTCTGTTCCGTCATATACCGCATTGGCAACGTCTGTCACCTCCGCTCTTGTCGGGCGCGGGTTTCGAATCATCGAATCCAACATCTGTGTTGCTGTGATAACAGGCTTATAATTGTCATTACATTTCTGTATCAACCATTTCTGAAGATGAGGAACCTCCTGTGCCGGAATCTCCACGCCAAGATCTCCTCGCGCAACCATAATCCCGTCTGCGCAGTGCAGAATCTCATCAATATTCTTAATACCCTCTGCATTCTCAATCTTAGCAATAATCGGAATATAAGGGGCCTTATGCTCTTTTAAAAGTGCCTTGATTTCCAGTATTCCCTCCGCAGAACGCACGAAAGAGGCCGCAATAAAGTCCACACCCTGCTGAATTCCAAACACAATATCCTCTCGGTCTTTTTCCGTCAGCGCAGGCAATCTCACAGGCACATTCGGCACGTTTACACCTTTTCTCTGTCCGAGTTCACCGCCGTTTAACACTTTGCAGACAATCTCAGTATCTGCGATTTTCATTACTTCCAACTCTATCAGACCATCATCAATCAGAATGTGTTTTCCTATCTCCACATCTTCCGCAAGACCGTCATAAGTGATGGACACTCGATTCTCATCACCCTCTATCACTTCTGTTGTCAGTGTAAAGGTTTGTCCGGTTTTAAGCATCACTTTTTTACCACCCTTAAGAAGTCCGGTACGAATCTCCGGCCCCTTCGTATCAAGCAGAATTGCAACCGGTTTTCCTACCTCCTCACGAATGCTCTTTAACATATCCATGCGTTCTTTCTGTTCAGCATGGTCTCCGTGTGAAAAGTTGAAACGTGCAATGTCCATACCGTTTTCCACTAATTTTTTCATCAAATCTCTATCATTCGTATTTGGACCCATAGTACAAATAATCTTTGTCTTCTTCATCTAGTTCTCCTCTTGTTTGCTATTTTATATGTTCATGCGTAAACAAATGATCCTGACAGTATTCGTGTGCTCCGTTACATTTTGAACAATAGCGGAATTCCAGGTTCGGATCTGTGAGTTCCGTGCGACCGCATACCGTACAACGATGTTTTGCACCATTTGCATACTGCTGATTCTGACGTGCTTCATGTACTTCCTTATGATATACACGTCTTCTATGCATTTCCTTAGGAGAATATTTCTTATAGTTCCTGCTTGTAAAATAAAAGAGCAGGAAGTTTAGGATGGATACAAATGCTGCAAGAGCCATTGACTTGAAATATATTCCGTAATATCCTCCGCCATACTTTGGAAGAAACGCCTGTAATATAGTATATCCAAAGTAGAACGCATCAATCCATGCAAGCCATTTTACTTTGATTGGAATAAGCATAAAAAGATAAAATTGCTGGTTTGGATACAATGCCGCATATGCAAAAAACAGCGACATGTTCAAGTAATACGTACCGATTGGCAAAGATGCACCGAAAATCACATACACTAAAAGTGCGGCGATAATGTGGAAAACAACGCCCATAAAGTAATACAGATTAAAACGGAAAACACCCCATGCAAATTCCAACTGTCTTCCTATCATATAATAAAGGTAAAGCGTAAACACGGCAAAAAGAATACTTGTGTTTGGCGGTTGTATGATAAAAGTAATCAGACGCCACACCTGACCATTCATAATTGCATACATATCCAACGATAAATAATTATAATAAAAACTCGGCGAAACAACATTTAATACAAAACCAACAATATATAAAACGATTACATAGTACATAAGATTCGGTATTGCATATTTCCCGAATTTACGCTCTAATTTATTCATCCACTTCATTGTTACTATTACCCCTTTCGATTCGAAGTATTATTTTCTTAAGTTTATCACACATTTATCGGTTTGTGTGTTATAATTCTATTCTAGTTATATATTTATATCTTCGCAAGGGAAAATTTAACCATGATAAGCAGAAAAATGAACAAACAGATTTTGGAAGGAGCTTTGGTGCGACACAAAAACTATCTTTCCGGATCATATAAAGGATACTATATCACAATAGACTGTAAGCTCCATGTATATATTGTCTATATTCATGCAACATTCGACACAATATCCGGCCAAGCTCAGTTTCAAACGTTTTTAAGAGGACACGAAAGGAAAATGCAGTATCTTTCGAGAGCCGAGGAAATAGACCACGCAATTAAGCTTCGAATCGTTAAGCCAAACCAAAGAAAAATAATTCCTTCTGTTCTCACTGATATAATCGAACCACTAATTGAGCAACTTCTCAAAAATGAATACGACGCAGGCTGTATCGGTTGCGGAAATTATGACGGCAAAATGGACTGCTACGAGATTTGCGGGTATCATTATTACCTGTGTGAAGATTGCATTCGAGAAAATCAACCCGAACTATCGATTATAAGCCAGAGATTCAAAGACAGGTATCGCTACCCTGTTAGAAAAATGAAATCTTAGTCAGCAAAAAGGGCTCCGAATTTCGGAGCCCTTTCTTAATATCCTTATTTCACTAATAATGATGTTCCTGACATCTCTTTCGGCTGTTCCAATCCCATAAGTTCAATCAAAGTCGGAGCGATATCTGCAAGACATCCGCCTTCTTTCAAACTGTATGCAGGGTCTGCATTTACAAGGATAAACGGAACCGGATTCGTTGTGTGTGCTGTAAATGGAGCACCTGTCTCGTAATCCAACAGTTGTTCTGCGTTTCCATGGTCTGCACAGATAAACATCTGTCCGTCTACTTCTTTGAGTGCCTCTACTGCTCTGCCCACACAGGTATCTACAGCTTCCACAGCCTTAATCGCCGCTTCTTCTACGCCGGTGTGTCCAACCATATCCGGATTCGCAAAGTTAATGATAATCACATCATATTTGTCAGATTTGATTGCTTCCACTAATTTATCACATACTTCAAAAGCACTCATCTCCGGCTGTAAGTCATATGTTGCAACCTTTGGTGATTTTACTAGAATTCTGTCTTCACCTTCGTTTGGTTCTTCTACACCACCGTTGAAGAAGAAGGTTACGTGAGCATACTTTTCTGTCTCAGCGATTCTTGCCTGCTTGAGGCCATTTGCTGCAAGGAACTCACCAAAAGTATTCGTAATCTCTGTCTTTCTGAATGCAACGTCTTTATTTTCAATGGTTACATCATACTCTGTAAAGCATACATAAGTAGTCTTCACTCTTTCTCCTCTGTCAAAGCCTGTGAACTCATCATCACAGAATACTCTTGTGATTTCTCTTGCTCTGTCAGGTCTGAAGTTGAAGAAAATGATAGAATCGTTGTCTTTGATTGTTGCTACCGGAGCACCGTCCTTCATAATAACAGTTGGAAGCACGAACTCATCGGTCTTATCATTGTCATAAGACTCCTGAATTGCACATGGTCCACAGCATCCCGTCTCGCCTTCGCCTTTTACCATCGCCTTGTACGCCAATTCTACACGGTCCCAACGGTTATCACGGTCCATTGCGTAGTAACGTCCCATAACAGTTGCCACTTCACCGACACCGATTTCAGCCATCTTATCTACTAATTCCTGTACAAAATCTTTTCCTGATGCCGGAGGTGTATCACGTCCGTCTAGGAAGCAGTGTACATATACTTTTTCGATTCCCTGGCGTTTTGCCAACTCAAGCAATCCATAAATGTGTGTGTTGTGGCTGTGAACACCACCATCTGATACAAGGCCAAACATGTGAAGTGCAGAATCATGCTTCTTCACATTCTCGCAAGCTGCAAGAAGTGCTTCGTTCTCGAAGAAATCCCCATCCTGAATTGCCTTTGTAATCTTTGTCAAATCCTGATATACAATGCGTCCTGCACCCATGTTGAGGTGTCCTACCTCAGAGTTACCCATCTGGCCATCCGGAAGACCCACTGCCATACCACTTGCGTTACCATTTACAAATGGGCACTCAGCCATTAATTTATCCATAACAGGTGTCTTTGCTTCGCATACTGCGTTCGCTTCGCACTTGTCGTTTAATCCATATCCATCTAAAATCATTAAAACGGTTGGTTTTTTACTCATCTCATTTTGTCTCCTTTGTCTTGAAATCTATATACCTTGTATATTCTACATAATTTTCCTTGCAGTTGCAAGAAAGATTTGGGCCCAGGCAAAAAAAGAAGGCTCTATCTTCTATTCATCATCTTCCAATATATACGGTGTAGCCTGATAAACGTAATAATTGGCCCAATTCGTATACAGGTTGTTTGCGTGAGAACGCCAGGTAAGAATCGGCTTATTCTCACAATCATCATTTGGATAATAATTCTTCGGAACTTTGATATCCAGTCCCTTATTCTTATCTCTCATATATTCATTATGAAGTGTCACTCTGTCATACTCCGGATGTCCCATCACAAATATCTGCTTGCCATCCTCTGTCATACAGAGGAACACGCCTGCCTCGTCTGATTCCGCCAGAATGCTCATTCCTTCAATCGCACGAATTGCCTGTGCAGGCACTGTGGTATGGCGTGAATGCGGTGCATAGAATACATCATCGAAGCCTCGCACAAGTGCCGTCTTTCTGTTCTGTACACGGTGCTTGAATATTCCAAACATTTTTTCAGGTAACGGTTGCTTATCTACGCCAAAGTGATAATAGAGTCCTGCCTGTGCTCCCCAGCACAAATGCAAGGTAGATGTGACATGCGTTTTCGTCCACTCCATAATCTCTTTGAGTTCTTCCCAGTAGTCCACATCCTCAAACGGCATCTGCTCTACCGGTGCACCTGTGATAATAAATCCGTCAAACTTTTGTTTCTTAATATCCTTAAACGGAAGATAAAACTTATTTAGATGGCTGGTCGATGTGTTTTTCGATTCATGACTTGATACATTGACAAAAACAACATCTATCTGGAGCGGCGTATTGGATAACATACGCAGAATCTGAAGTTCTGTATCCTCTTTTAACGGCATCAGGTTCAAAAGCCCTATCTTCAATGGACGAATGTCCTGCTTCATGGCACGGTCTTCATCCATCACAAATATATTTTCCTGTTCTAAAATGCCTCTAACCGGCAAATCATTCTGTACTCGAATCGGCATCTTCTATCTCCTCTTCTTTTACTTCTTCCACAGGCACAACGAATGTACCATCATCACCCACATAATTCTTTTCGTTATAATTCTCTGTCTCAACGGGCAACTTTTTCTGTTCCAGTTTTTGCTGAATAAACATTTTTATAATATAGTAAATAACCGCAAATGTCGGCACTCCAACAATCATTCCAACCAGTCCAAATAGACCTCCACCAATCAAGATTGCAAACATTACCCAAAATGCAGACAATCCGGTAGAATCGCCCAATATCATTGGACCGATTACATTTCCATCCAACTGTTGCAACAGGAATATAAAGATTACAAAATATAATCCCTTCATCGGATCCACCAGAAGAATTAAGATTGCACTAGGAATTGCTCCAATATATGGTCCAAACACAGGAATGACATTTGTTACCCCTACAATCACGCTGACAAGCAATGTATATGGCATTTTCAGAATCGAAAGGCCGATAAAACAGAGTACTCCGATAATAGCAGAATCAATAATTTTTCCTATGATAAATCCACTGAAAGTCTTATTCGTCTTTGACGCCAAATGCAAGATAATATTAGCTCTTCTAGGTGTGTTAAACGCGTATACCATCTTTCTGCATTGTCCCAAAAACTTTTCTTTGCCAAACAAAAGATAAATTGCAACGATAAAACCAATTAAAATATCTACTACGCCATTTACAACACCTATGACTCCTTCTGTGAGGCTCGTCATCAGATTGTTGGTCTGTCTTAACAAATCATTCTGTACCCAATCCAGGAACCATATTTCCAAAGCCTCTCCACTTTCCAGAAGAACACTCTTTACTGTTTTTCCAAGGAAGGTGTCTTCGTGTAAAAATTCATTCGCACGCGCGCTCACTGTATCAATATGAGAAGGCAATGCCACCACCAAGTCATAGATACTCTTATACAGTTCCGGTATCAGCATATTAAACAGGGCTGTAATCACTGCAATTGCAATGATAAAACTTACAATAACACCTACACTCCGTGCTGTTTTATGTACGGCCAGCTCTTTTTTAATCACTTTCTTTAGCCTTGGAGACAGGAACTGCTCCACACGTTTTACAATCGGATTGAGAAGAAATGCAATTACAAGACCATAAATGATTGGCATCAAAACATCAAATACTTTTCCTATGACAGCTGCCAGTTCATCAAAACGCCACACTGCGAAAAAGAACAGCACACCGACAACAATGACAACTAAAGTCGTCATACCTCGTCGAAAATGTTCGCGCAATTTCGAAGGCTGTTTCTTTACAAATTGTGGTTCTTTGTCATAGTAATTCATCTTCACTCCATCCTTTCGCAGATATGTGTTATTATACATCTTATTCCTATTATGCGTCAACTTATAATTCCTATCTTATAATTCCCATCACATAAAAACGGTATAGCAAAAACGCTATACCGTTCGGTGTTATTTACCTTTTTTAAAAGTTGCACATTCCGTCTGTTCTACACGATTTGCCTCAGAACCCATTACGTTAATTCTACCCGCGTAGCATTTTTTAGATTCATTGTACTCACATTCCACAGCCTGGCAGAGAACATCACTTCTCTCAGATGCCTCTTTCGCACTGTTGGTATACTGTTCTCCTTTTCTCTCTTCAAAGCTGCCGCAGCTGGTCTGTTCAGAAACCTGTGCTGAACTACCCACCACTTCAATTTGATCGAGATTACAATAATTTTGTTTGTTGTGTTTGCATGTAACAACTCCACATCTTAATTCTGGCATAATCATACCTCCTCGCATATTTTAATCGCATGTTTAGTATGACCATTTACAGAATCTCTATGCATGTAATTCCACTATCTTCCACAACATTTTTTATATTTTTTACCACTTCCGCATGGACACGGGTCATTTCTTCCAATTTTTTTCTCATTACGGACAGTTCCGGAATTCTTCTGTTCCTTATATAACTCTTTTCTCTTTTCCTCTGTAAAAATCGCATCCCACTGTGGAAGTTCATAGAGCCAGTCTGCTCTTGCACCAACCATGTTCTTGTACAATTTTTCTTTATCAAACGCAAGGCTAACAACAGTATCCTCTTCCATTTCTTCAATTGGATTTGGCTCCTTCAAACTGTCATTAATTCCATCCAAGAAACCTGTCATTGTAAATACTTCAATGCCGTATTTTTTTGCAAGCTCTTTTACGGTACCTTTTACTTCCTCATCCGGATTTGCCAAAAGCTGCTCATAGATTCCTTTTTCCAATTCGAAATAGGTTCCCCAGAATTGTTGCACTGTATTTTGATCCATCTCTTGTGAGTACGCGGTATCGCGCC
The DNA here is from genome assembly GCA_045630205.1 of Faecalimonas sp. GTDB lineage: Bacteria > Bacillota > Clostridia > Lachnospirales > Lachnospiraceae > Faecalimonas. Next base: position 13,971 of record JAZQSP010000152.1, read on the forward strand.
ATTCTTGTAATAAAGCCATTTTTCTATCTCCTTTGTAATCATTTTCACCTATTTGAGTATCATAACATCGGATACAAATTTGGTCAATAACTTTCTTTTTCTTGACATGACGCATAAAAGGCGACTATACTAATAATATTGTAAAAAGGAGTGAAAATAACATGGAACATTTAACCATACCGAAAGACTATGAGTCACCTCTTACAATTCGCGAAACAGAGGTTGCCATTAAAGAAATAAAAGACCATTTTGAACGAGCGCTCGCAAAATCTCTGCACCTTACCCGTGTATCTGCTCCGCTTTTCGTAAAACCGGAGTCGGGACTTAATGATAACTTAAACGGCATTGAGAGACCTGTATCATTTGGGATTAAGGAACAGAACGACAACCCTGTTGAGATTGTACACTCTCTTGCAAAATGGAAACGCTATGCCCTGAAGCGCTACGGCTTCCATTCAGGCGAAGGACTCTATACGGATATGAATGCGATTCGCCGTGACGAAGATACAGATAACATCCACTCTCTCTATGTGGACCAGTGGGACTGGGAAAAAGTAATCTCCAAAGAAGAACGCAATACAGAGACCTTGGAATACACAGTTCGCAAAGTGTACGCTGCTCTCAGGGAGACGGAAGAATATATTTCAAGAAGATACAATTACATAGAGCCAATCCTTCCGGATGAGATTTTCTTTATTACTTCTCAGGAACTCGAGAACTTATATCCGGATTTGACTGCAAAAGAACGTGAATATACAATCGCCAAAGACAAAGGTGCGGTATTCATTTCACAGATAGGTAAATATCTGATCTCCGGTGAAAAACACGACGGACGCGCACCGGACTACGATGATTGGGAATTGAACGGTGACATCATTGTGTACTATCCTGTTCTGGATATTGCATTAGAATTATCTTCTATGGGAATCCGTGTAGATGAAGAGACTTTACTCCGTCAATTAGAACTGGCAGGTTGCCCGGAACGCGCAGAATTAGCCTTCCAGAAAGCACTTTTAAATCATGAGCTTCCGTACACGATTGGTGGCGGTCTTGGACAGTCACGTATCTGTATGTTCTGCTTGAGAAAAGCACACATCGGAGAAGTACAATCTTCTACCTGGCCGGAGCACATTGTAGAACATGCTTTGAAACATGGAATTCAATTATTATAAAAAAAAAGAGATTCGGGAATTTCCCCGAATCTCTTTTTGCTTAGTTTGTATAATTATCGAAGTATCCTTGAACCAATACAACCGGTGTTCCTTTATCTCCGGAACCACTTGTAAGGTCGCAAAGTGAACCGATAAGGTCTGTAAGCTGTCTAGGTGTTGTACCCTGAGCAGCCATATCGCCTACCAAGTTGTCATTCTTTTCTTTGATACGTTTTGAAATCGCTTCCTTAAGAGCCTCACCGCTAAGGTCAGCAAAATCATTGTCTGCAAGATATTTTAATTTTAACTCATTCGGAGTTCCGATAAGTCCTTCTGTAAATGCAGGTGAAACAACCGGGTCAGCAAGTTCCCAAATCTTTCCTTGTGGATCTTTGAAAGCACCGTCTCCGTAAACCATTACTTCTACATGCTTTCCTGTCTTGTCAAGGATTTGCTTCTGAATATCTTTTACTAAATCGAAGCATTCGTTAGGGAATAACTTAATTGTATTCTCTGTTGCCTTGTTAGAACCAAGAAGACCATATCTTGTATTATATCCACTGCCGTTTACAGATGCATTTAAGATATCGTCTAAACCAAATACTCTCTCTGCTCCTGCTGCTTTCAAGATGCGTTTTGTTCTTGCACGTGTATGAATATCACAGTTGATTACATTCTTTGTATAATCCAAGATTGCTCTAGGGTTGTTTGCTAAGATAATCTCTACGTCAGCACCGGCTTCTTTGACGATGTTTCCATAATATTCTACATAGTCAACACCTGTGAATTCGTGTTTGTTCTCACCAAACAATTCTCTATATTTTTCTTCTGTAAGGACATCACTGTAAGGATTAATTCCGGCATCATCCAACTTGTCCAGAGATACGAGTTGATTACCAACTTCGTCACTTGGGTAGCCAAGCATTAATACTACTTTCTTTGCTCCCATTGCAATACCTTTTAAGCAGATTGCAAATCTATTTCTTGATAAAATCGGGGTAATAACACCAACAGTCTCTCCGCCCAATTTTGCTTTTACATCTTCTGCAATCGCTTCAACAGATGCGTAATTACCTTGTGCTCTGGCAACGATTGATTCTGTAACGGAGATAACATCTCTGTCACGAAGTTCAAACCCTTCGCTCTTGGAAGCCTCTAGCACGCTGTTTACTACGATATCTGCAAGATTATCATTCTCTCTGATAATTGGACATCTAATACCTCTTGAAATTGTTCCCACTTTTCTTTCCATGTGATCGTCTCCTATCTTTTTAAAGTTTTTTCATGAAATCACGGAATTGATTATACTACATTTTTTTTCAGATGTAAAATATTTTTTTGAATTACATCTATTTTCCAATGCTACATTAAAGGTGCAATTAAACGCAGCACTCTTCCCGCTATTTTATCCAGCATATTGCGCTTTTTCAAATCTTCTTTTGTGACCCTCTGACACTTCTTAAGCGTGTTTTGAAAGTCTTTTTCGACATCCCATACTACCGGATTGTTATAAATAAATGCACCACATTCAAAATGGTGGTAAAGGCTTCTATAATCCAGATTAATGGTTCCTACCGTTGCCGTATCATTGTCAGATACAAACACTTTTGCATGTACGAATCCCGGAGTATACTCATATATCTGTACACCCGACTGCATAAGCGCCTCATAATAGGTCTTGGCGACTGTAAACGCATACCATTTGTCCGGAATGTGAGGCATAATAATAATGACTTCTATCCCACACTCCGCAACATATTTTAATGTTGTAAGCATATCATCATCTATAATGAGGTATGGCGTCATGATATGCACATATTTTTTTGCATGATTTAAAATATGAAGATACACCTGTTCTCCCGGGTTCTTTTGGTCAAACGGGCTGTCCGCGTAAGGAAGCACATATCCCAATTCCCGTTTAAACACGTCCGTCTTCGGTGTCAGATATCTTGAGAAATCATCCGGGCGTCGCTCTAAGACATTCCACATCTGAAGGAACATCATAGTGAAACTCTGGACAGCTTCTCCTTCCAGCATAATCGCCGTGTCCTTCCAGTGGCCAAAGCGCTCCTTCTCATTGATGTACTCATCTGCGAGATTAATACCTCCGGTAAATGCAACGCGTCCGTCAACCACGCAGATTTTGCGATGGTCACGATTGTTTTGGTGCGAAGACAAAACAGGACGAATTTTGCTGAATTGTTTACATTTGATTCCTGCTCGTCTTAGTTCCTTGTCATAATGATATGGAAGCTGAAACATGCTGCACATCCCGTCATACATCACCCGTACATCGACACCCTGCCATACTTTTTCTTTTAGTATGTCAAGAATTTCTCCCCACATACGTCCTTTATCAATAATAAAATATTCAAGAAAAATATAAGACTCCGCCTGACGAAGTTGCTTTTTTAGTTCCTCAAACTTTTCTTCTCCACTTGCAAAATATACTACTGATGTGTTTCGATGCGTCGGAAACGACATTTTGTTATTCAGATAAGTAGCAAGGTTAGCATTTGCCGGTTTCGATGTGCGAAAATCTTCCAACACCTCTTTATCCTGCAACATGTAGGGTTTCGCTACTTTGTTAAGTTCTGTTAAACTCTTTTCAAGGACAGCCGTTCCCGGTTGATTTCTGACATACAAATAGAAAACCGTACCGATAATCGGCGTTATCATAATCAATAACATCCAGGTGATTTTTATATCCGGATTACTGCTGTTATTAATCATACTGATAACTGTAATAATACCAAGGGCCAAAAATCCGGCATAAATATAGGTAGCATAAGCTTGTAGAAATATAACAGTAGCCGCCAAAACATAGAACTGTATAAGAACCAGCACAGCAAGAATGAACACTCTGCTGAACAGAATGTTTAAAATCCCTTTTTTTGCTTTCTTTACCGTCACTCTTTTTTCTCTACCCATGTTGCTATCCTTCCGCTCCTATCACATAAAAATGGACTGTCCCTACGACAGTCCATTATATTGCAATTTGTATGCTGTTATGATATTTTGAATGAACTTTTCAGTGAAACAATACGATTAAATACCAGTGCATCCGGTTTCGAATCTTTTGCATCTACACAGAAATATCCATTTCTTACAAATTGGAAACTGTCGTAAGCTTTTACCCCCTCAAAGCTTGGCTCCAAATAACAATCCTTCAATACTGTTAAAGAATTTGGATTCAGATTCAGTGAACCATCTTCCTTATTATATACTCCCTTTTCTTCGTCCACAATATTCTCATAGAGACGAACTTCTGCTTTTGTTGCGTATGGAGCAGGTACCCAGTGAATGGTTCCCTTTACCTTACGTCCTGTAAATCCTGTACCGCATTTTGTCTCCGGATCATAAGTACAGTGAATCTCTGTTACCTTACCATTTTCATCCTTCACATAGCTTTCACATTTTACAAAATAAGCATGCATCAGACGAACTTCATTTCCCGGGAACAAGCGGAAATATTTCTTCGGTGGCTCTTCCATAAAGTCTTCTCTGTCGATGTATAACTCTCGGCAGAAAGGAACCTTTCTAAAGCCTAATTCCTCATTCTCCAAGTTATTGGCAACATCCAGATACTCCACTTGTCCTTCCGGATAGTTGTCGATAATGAGCTTAATCGGGTCAAGCACTGCCATCATACGAGGCTTCTTCATCTTGAGGTCTTCGCGAATACAATACTCAAGCATTGCATAGTCAACAGAGCTGTTGCTCTTAGATACACCACACATCTCCACAAACATCTTCAGTGACTCCGGTGTAAATCCACGTCTTCTAAGTGCTGCGATAGATACGAGTCTTGGGTCATCCCATCCGTCAACAATGCCTTCTTCTACTAATTTCTTAATGTATCTCTTACCGGTAACCACGTTTGTCAGATATAATTTTGCAAACTCAATCTGTCTCGGTGCCGGATCGAATTCACATTCTCTAACCACCCAGTCATAGAGTGGTCTGTGGTCCTCGAATTCTAAGGTACAGATAGAATGTGTAATCTTCTCTACTGCATCTTCAATTGGATGTGCAAAGTCATACATTGGATAAATGCACCATTTGTCACCTGTGTTGTGATGAGTCATGTGTGCCACACGGTAGATAACCGGGTCACGCATGTTGATGTTCGGAGATGCCATATCAATCTTCGCACGGAGCACTTTTTCTCCGTCCTCATATTTGCCATCTCTCATCTCTTCAAAGAGTTGCAAGTTCTCATCAACAGAACGCTCACGATATGGGCTGTTCTTACCCGGCTCAGTAAGTGTTCCTCTGTATTCACGAATTTCTTCTGCTGTAAGGTCACATACATATGCTTTACCCTTTTTGATTAATTTAACTGCGCATTCATACATAACTTCAAAATAATCAGACGCAAAGAATAAATTATCTTCCCAGTCAGCACCTAACCATTGAATATCCTCTTTGATAGATTCCACGAACTCAATCTTTTCTTTTGTAGGGTTCGTATCGTCAAAACGCATGTGGAATTTACCATTATATTTCTGCGCCAATCCATAATTTAATAAAATAGACTTGGCATGTCCGATGTGAAGATATCCGTTTGGTTCCGGTGGAAATCTGGTACATACGGTGTCATACACGCCTTCTCTTAAATCCTTGTCAATCTCTTGCTCTATAAAATTTTTTGAAACTACTTCTTTTTCCATGGTAGTCCTCCTAAAATCATTTCCATTATCTAGTTATTTTATCACAAATATACAGGTTCTGTAAACATCTTAATTATTCTTCTTTTTCAAAGTTGACAAAATAATATAGTCTGTTATAATGAACTTAACAAGACAGCCGACGAGTAGGTGCACGCTACCCGTTCCGGCAAAATATTGTTGAGCTACAAGAGTAGCCGTTCCAACCTTTGCAAGAGACAGGAACGGCTATTTCTTATTGTTCAAACTTAGAATCGCGACAACTAACATTGCTATAGTTAAAATCACCATAAATTCTTCATATGTACTCATAAGACATCATCCTTTCTAAATCATAGAACGGATAAACGAGCCGCCTGTCGGCCGCCTTGGTAAATTCATTATTAAATTATTCACTCTGAAACACTCGCATGAAACATGCATGAAATAATAAATGACAACACAGAAATGTGTAATATCAAAAAAGCTGCTGGCGGGACTTGAACCCGTGACCTCCGCCTTACCAAGGCGACGCGCTACCGACTGCGCCACAGCAGCATTCTGTCATCGACAGTACTTTTATATACTACTATATGTGATAACAAAAGTCAAATCATTATTCTAAAATTGTACGCATTTTTTGTCTGATTCTCTGAAGTGCATTGTCAATCGACTTTGGACTTTTATCCAACAATTCTGCAATGGAACGATAGTCCTCCCCTTGCAGATGCAAATGTAAAACTCTTCTTTCCATGTCACTCAAGCGCTCGTTTAATTCTTCCACTAACATTTGCATACGTTCTTTGTCTAAAAACAATTCTTCCGGATTACTGTTGGTCTCGATTTCCAATTGTTCAATCAGCGGTGACTGCTTATCATCATAATCTGACTTTTTAATGTCATACAAAGAAACATAGGAGTTGAGTGGCATATGCTTCTGTCTCTGCGACAATTTGATTGCTGTGTACATTTGCCTTGAAATACATAGCTCGGCAAAACTGTAAAATGATGTTTCCTGATTGGTATCAAAATCTCTCACCGCTTTAAAGAGACCAATCATGCCTTCTTGTATGAGGTCATCATTTTCTCCGCCGATTAGGTATATGGCTTTTGCCGCACGTATAACCAGATATTTATATTTACTGATAATGTAATCCATGATGGCACTCTCTCCATCGCGCAATCTGCGAATCAGCTGCTCATCCGGAATATTTTCATATTTTTTCATACTAACTTAAACGTTGTCTCACAATCTCATACGCCAACACACCTGCGGCTACAGACGCATTCAGCGAATCGATATCACCTTTCATAGGAATGGATGCGATAAAATCACATTTTTCTCTTACAAGACGGCTGACACCCTCTCCTTCATTGCCAATCACAAGACCAATAGGCCCTTTCAGATTCAAGCGATACATGGTTTCGCCCCCCATATCTGCACAGACAAACCAAAGGCCTTTTTCCTGCAATTCTTCCATGGTCTTTGCCAGATTAGTAACTTTCACAACCGGTGTGTAATTGAGTGCTCCTGCCGATGTCTTTGCAACTGTTGCAGTAAGCCCAACTGCACGATGTTTTGGAATAATCACTCCATGTGCACCCGCAAGATTCGCAGTACGGATAATAGCACCCAGATTATGAGGGTCCTCAATGTTATCAAGCAGGATTACAAATGGGTCCTCCCCTTTTTTCTCTGCCAGAACAAATATATCCTCTAACTCCGAGTATTCATAAGCCGCCGCATAAGCAATGACACCCTGATGCTTCTTTGTCTCAGAAAGCTGGTCCAACCTGTCTTTTGTCACAAACTTAAGAATCGTATCATGCTTTTTCGCCTCACGCACAATCGTGCGAATCGGTCCATCCTGACAACCATCCAGAACAAACAACTTATCTATCGGTTTCCCGGAACGAAACGCCTCTATGACGGCATTACGGCCTTCTATAATTAAACTTTTTACTTTATTATCTTCGCTCATAAATCCCTCCGCAAAACGTCTACTCACAATCTGCTTTGTTACTCTCCAAACTGTCTAGTCCGATTTTTACCAAGTCAAGCAATCTCTTGTAATCCTTCTTTAAATACAGATATCCCAAAAGAGCCTCAAATCCTGTCGCCCTTCTGTAATCTGTAATCGACTGGTTCTTTGCAGGAGAAACAGACTTCGCATTGCGACCGCGTTTATAGACCGCATGCTCTTCTTCCGTTAAATGCTCCTGCATGGTTCGCATCATCAGTGACTGTGCAGATGCCTGTACCAACCTGCTTGTTTCCTGGTGAAGCTTATTCACCTGCTTATTACCGGCATTGATTACCAGACTCTTAATTACCAAATCGTAAACACAATCACCTATATACGCTAATGTAAGAGGTGAATATTCTCTGATATCCACCTCTTCCATCTGAAACAACTCATTCATATAGGAAACAAATTCAAATCCTACGCTTTTCTCCATTTTACTCCTTCGCGAGTATCTTCTAAGA
>JAZQSP010000153.1:0-24006 GCA_045630205.1 Faecalimonas sp.
TAGAGTGACTTACGTTGTTACCAAAATGAGCACTCTTTTCACAAATAGCACATTTAGCCATGGTTGCACCTCCTAACGATATTAATGTCTTATCAGACTCACAACAAAGGTATTTTAACAGATAAAGGCAAATAATGCAAGTACAAATTTCATAAAAAATATTAATGTTGTAAAAAGGGTAAAAATAGAGTATAATACGTATGTTAAGTATGTGCAAATGTATACTAATCCATTATAAAGAATTGGAGGAAACGATATGAAAGGTAGCATGACAACGGATTTAGGTATCATCACAATTGAACCTGATGTAGTTGCGAAATATGCAGGGACTGTTGCAGTAGAATGCTTCGGAATTGTTGGTATGGCAGCTGTAAGTATGAAAGACGGTCTTGTAAAATTACTTAAGAAAGAAAGTTTAACACATGGAATTCAAGTTGAAATTTCAGACGATAATAAACTTACAATCAATTTCCATGTGATCGTGGCTTATGGTGTCAGCATTTCAACTGTATGCGAGAACCTGGTAGGCAATGTAAAATATAGAGTAGAAGAATTCACCGGTATGGAAGTGGATAAGATCAACATTTACGTTGAAGGCGTAAGAGTGATTGATTAAGGAGGAAATTATTTTGGCAGTTAAGACAATAAATGCAGAATTGCTCTCTAAGATGTTTTTGGCCGGTGCCGCAAACATTGAGGCAAAGAAAGAATTTATTAACGAATTGAACGTTTTCCCTGTCCCGGATGGTGATACAGGAACAAATATGTCATTGACAATTATGGCAGCGGCAAAAGAAGTGGCTGCTCTTGATAAACCGAATATGGAAGCATTAGCAAAAGCGATTTCTTCGGGTTCGCTTCGTGGTGCGCGTGGTAACTCGGGTGTTATTTTGTCTCAGTTGTTCCGTGGTTTCACAAAGGCCATAAAGGAAACAAACGAGATTGATGTTCTTGCCCTTGCAAATGCGTGTGTAAAAGCGAAAGAGACTGCATATAAGGCAGTTATGAAGCCGAAGGAAGGAACAATCCTTACGGTTGCAAGAGGAATTGCTGACAAAGCGGTGGAATTTGCAGAGACAGTGGATGATTTGGAAGAATTTATCCCACAGGTAATTGCTCATGCGGAAGAGGTGCTTGCTAAGACACCGGAAATGCTCCCTGTATTAAAAGAAGCAGGTGTTGTGGATTCCGGTGGACAAGGTCTTTTGGAAGTCCTTAAGGGTGCTTACGATGCGTTCCTTGGCAAAGAGATTGACTATACTCAGATTGCACCAAGCACATCTGTCAATGTAAAGGTTAGTGCTGAGACAAATGCAGATATTAAATTTGGATATTGTACAGAATTCATCATTATGACAGAAAAAGAATTCACAGATAAGGATGAAAGAGAATTCAAAGAATACCTTGAGTCTATCGGTGATTCGATTGTATGTGTGGCTGATGATGACGTTGTTAAGATTCATGTTCATACAAATGATCCTGGTCTTGCAATTCAAAAAGCGTTGACTTATGGTCAGCTGACTCGTATGAAGATTGATAATATGCGTGAAGAACACGAAGAAAAATTAATTCGTGAGGCTGAAAAGCTTGCTAACGAGCAGAAAGCAAAAACCAAGGAAGAGCAAAAGGAATTTGGATTTATCGCAGTTTCAATTGGTGAAGGACTCAACGAAATTTTCAAAGAGTTAGGCGTTGACTATATCATCGAAGGCGGTCAAACTATGAACCCAAGTACCGATGATATGTTACAGGCAATTGATGAGGTAAATGCGAAGCATGTATTTATCTTCCCAAATAATAAAAATATTACGCTTGCTGCAAACCAGGCGAAATCTCTGGTGGAAGATAAGGATGTCATTGTAATTCCAACCAAAACGGTTCCACAGGGAATTACGGCAATCATCAATTTTGTTCCGGATATGTCCGCCGAAGAAAACGAAGAAGCAATGATGGATGCTATTCAATATGTCAAGACCGGACAGATTACTTATGCTGTACGTGATACCTGTATTGATGACAAAGAGATTCACAAAGATGACATCATGGGAATCGGTGATAGTGGTATTCTTGCAGTTGGAACTGATATAGCAGCGACAACAAAAGAAATGCTTGCAGAATTGGTTGATGAGGATTCAGAACTCATTAGTATTTACTATGGCGCAGATGTTTCGGAAGATGATGCAATGCAGCTTACGGAAGAATTAGAAGAGTTATATCCAAGTGTAGATATTGAGACGCATTTGGGTGGACAGCCGATTTACTATTATGTAATATCTGTTGAATAAAAAGTACAAGAGAGTTCGTTCGCGAGCTCTCTTTTGCATAATTTATATTGTCAAACTAGAATCAGACAGGTTTTTCAAAGAATGGTGGTTGAAATCTATGAATGAATATTCCAAGATTCGCGAATTAAAAGGAATTGGCGATAAGACGGACAAGTTATTTCAAAAATTGAATATCCATACAGTCGGTGATTTGCTTCATTATTATCCTCGAAGCTATGATATCTATGAGTCTCCAATTCCAATCAGTGAGATTCAGGAAGGTACTGTAGCGACGATTACTGGCACTATCTATGGAAAAGTGCAGGTGAATCAGGCAAAGAATCTACATATCACGTCAATTCATGTAAAGGATTTAACCGGAGTTGTGAAAGCAACCTGGTTTCGCATGCCGTTTCTCAAAAACACACTTGGAAGGGGCGGTGTTATTACGCTTCGCGGTCGTGTTGTGGAGAGGAGGGGTTCACTCTGCATGGAACAACCGGAGATATTCTTTCCAAGTGCGACATACAATGCAAAAGAAAATACCATGCAGCCGATTTATCCGTTGACAACAGGACTTAGTAATAACGTGATTATGAAGGCGATGAAGCAGGCGATTGATTACTTGGATTTAAAAAGAGAGTTCCTGCCACCGAGCATTCGCTTAGAAAACCATTTGGCTGAGTATAACTATGCGATTCGTCAGATTCATTTTCCGAAAGACAAAGACGCCTTTTATCATGCGAGGGAGCGCCTTGTATTTGAAGAGTTTTTAATTTTCATCCTTGCGCTTAGACGCATGAAGGAGACAAATGAGAAGACTAAGAATTCGTTTTCATTCCCAAAACATGGTGTGGTGGACAACTTGATAAAAAGCCTTCCGTATACACTTACTAATGCGCAAAAGAAGGTATGGCAGGAGATTCAAAATGACATGTGTGGAGAACGCGTGATGTCGCGTCTGGTACAGGGAGATGTGGGTTCCGGTAAAACAATTATCGCGCTATTAGGACTTGTGCTTGTAGGAATCAACGGTTATCAGGGGGCGATGATGGCTCCGACGGAAGTCTTAGCCAAGCAGCATTATTCGTCTATTACAGAACTTTTTGAAGAATACGATATTCCATTAAAAGTAGAGCTTCTGACTGGCTCTATGACCGCAAAAGAAAAAAGAGAATGCTATGAGCGGATTGCTTCCGGCGAGGCGAATATCGTTGTCGGAACACATGCGCTGATTCAGGATAAGGTGGAATACAAGAATCTTGCATTGGTTGTCACAGATGAGCAGCATCGTTTCGGTGTCAAGCAGCGGGAAAAACTGGCTGAAAAAGGGCAGACACCACACATTTTAGTTATGAGTGCGACTCCAATTCCAAGAACTTTAGCAATTATTTTGTACGGAGACCTAGATATATCAGTAATTGACGAACTTCCGGCAAATCGACTGCCGATTAAAAATTGTGTGGTTGATACGAGTTATCGAAACACAGCCTATACATTTATTAAAAAACAAGTTGCAGAAGGAAGGCAGTGTTACGTCATTTGTCCGATGGTGGAAGACAGTGAATTCCTCGAAGCAGAAAATGTCATTGACTATGCAAGAATGCTCCAAGATGAATTGGGGCATGGTATTACTGTAGGACATCTTCATGGCAAAATGAAACAATCTGAGAAGGATGACATCATGGAGCAGTTTGGGAAAAATAAGATACAAGTGCTTGTCTCTACAACGGTTATCGAGGTCGGTATCAATGTACCGAACGCAACTGTCATGATGGTAGAGAACGCCGAGCGATTCGGACTGGCACAGCTTCATCAGCTTCGAGGTCGTGTCGGACGTGGAAAGCATCAATCATATTGTATCTTTATGAGTGCGTCAAAAACAAATGATACGAAAGAGCGTCTTTCTATATTGAATAAATCAAACGATGGATTTCATATTGCAAGCGAGGACCTAAAACTTCGTGGTCCGGGGGATTTGTTTGGAATCAGACAGAGCGGTGTTCTGGATTTTAAAATGGCAGATGTATTTCAGGATGCCAAGATTCTGCAGCGTGCAAGTGAGGCGGCAGCGCAGCTTATGAAACGAGACCCTTATCTAGAGTTGGAGGAGAATCAGAATTTAAAAAATTATTTGAATTTTTATATCAAAGAAGGTTTGCTTGAAACGACATTATAACAGTTCAAAAAATGGAAAAAGATGAAACAACTGCTAGTGTATCTTTTTCAATTCATCACATACTAGAGTTGTAACATAAAGTTACGCAAAAAGTAATCGAAAGAATGAGGAGGAAAAGAACATGTCAAGTCGTTCATCAAACAGAGCAGCAGTTCCAGAAGCAAAAGCTGCATTAGACAAATTCAAATATGAAGTAGCAAGTGAGCTTGGAGTACCTTTGAAAGAAGGATACAACGGAGATTTAACATCAAGACAGAACGGTTCAGTTGGCGGTTATATGGTTAAGAAAATGATCGAACAACAAGAAAGACAGATGTCAGGTAAATAATCGAGAGATTAGAGAAGAGTAGGAAAAGGGTGTGACTCGAACGGGTTGCACTCTTTTTCTGAATTTAAATAAAAGTGCTTCGAAGTCCTTGAAAGACTATCCGATATGTGATACAATAAATATAATTAAATAGAAAAATTCAGAAAGGAGCATTCTATATGCAAGCAGTAGCAAAACGTGAATCGGATGAACTTCAAAAAGCACGAGAAGAGTTGTTCCGAGAATTAGACAAAGGTATTCGTGATATGGAACGGGGAGATGTTATTCCATGTGACGAAGCTATAAGACAAATTAGAGAAAAATATGGGTTAATCAATGTATAACCTTATACAAACTATAGAGGCAAGGAATGATTTGGATAATTTGGCGTTTTACATGATTTACTCCCTGATGAATGGACAAGCAGCAAGTCACTTCTTGGCTCAATATAAAAAACAGATACAGAATCTTACTATATTCCCCTTTGCTTATCGAGGGATAGGTCTTACATACCGAGGTTATGAGATTCGCATAAAAACATTTTTGACCTATAATATTTTCTTTGTAGTCGATAAACAATCGCATCAGATTACAATTCTAAGAGTCCTAAAGGACAAACAAAATTGGAAAAACATCTTACATAATGAAGATGGATACAGTTTCTAAAACAATCCATTTAATAGTTGAATAAATAATGTTTCGCAGTAATGAGATATCAGACTGTTTTATTTGTGTGCAAAAAAACATAGGGGTTCTAGAAGTGGTTTTTCTGTGTTAGACGATAGCAATACATTGTTATTAGGTGCAGATAATTGGGTAGAAGTACGATTGAAAAACACAATAGATGCGTCAGTTTATGCAACAGATTCCGGATCAATTGCTAGAAGCAGCACGCATTGATGGTGCAAACGAAGGAAGAGTATTATTACATGTTGTTTTACCAATGCTAAAGCCAGTTGTTGCAACATTGTTTGTATTGTCTTTTGTTGCAAACTGGAACGAATATTTTTCTGCAATGATTTATATACAGGATGAAAGTTTGAAGACATTGCCTGTTGTTATGCAGAGTAGAGTTGTTGATACAATGGCGCATTCAGGTATTAAAGAGTAGTGGGAGGAGGAATTGAGATGAAAACAACTCGATGTATAGTTTCAATTATCATGTTAACGAAGTACAATTGGGAAATCTTTCTCCAGCCATGAAATATCTCCGTCGTTTTGTTCCACAATAAAAGCAATATGCTGTGCTAAACACGGCTTATGGCTATTGGTTAAACCATCATCTTTATTAGTTATGATGAACATTTGATGGAACTCAGAACGGTGTTACCGGATAATTGCTAATAATATTCTCAAAACAAATAGACATAGTTACAAAGTGTTTGACGAGAGGTTAACGACCTCTCGTTTTGTTTCTTGACAAGTGTTTATCATCTTTTGTATACTTTACAAGAACAATCAAAGGAGGCTTTTCTATGCGTGTCATTGCAGGAACTGCGAAACGTTTACAACTGAAAACTGTAGAAGGCATGGATACAAGGCCTACCACTGACCGAATCAAAGAGACTCTTTTTAATATGATTTCGGAATATCTTGCTGATTCTAACTTTTTGGATCTTTTTAGTGGAAGCGGTGCAATTGGTATTGAAGCATTGAGTCGTGGAGCTGCTCACGCAAGCTTTGTGGAGCAGAGTAAGAATGCGATGATTTGCATTAAAGATAATCTTGCATATACGAAACTCGCTGACAGAGCAGAGTTGTATGAAATGGATGCTTTGAACGCGCTTAGTCGTATGGAAGGCAGAAAAACCTTTGATTATATTTTTATGGATCCCCCGTATAATCAATTATTGGAGAAGAAAGTGTTAGAGTATCTAAGTACATCGAAGCTACTTTCTAAGGACGGTCTGATTATTGTCGAAGCATCACTTGAAACAGATTTTTCTTATGTTGACGAATTAGGATTTGCAATTATCAAAGAGAAAATATATAAAACAAATAAACATGTTTTTTTAGAAAAGGAGGCGTATTAAACCATGCTTAGAGCAATTTATCCGGGAAGTTTTGACCCGGTTACCTTTGGCCATATAGACATTATTGAGCGTGCAGCGCGTATTTCTGATGAATTAATTGTCGGTGTATTGCAAAATAAAGCAAAATCTCCGTTGTTTTCTGTCGAAGAACGTGTTATAATGTTACGCGAAGTTACAAAACATCTAGAAAATGTGAAGATTATTCCATTTGAAGGTTTACTCATTGAGTTTGCCAAACAGATGGAGGCAAAGGTGATTGTAAGAGGCTTACGTGCAATCACAGATTTTGAATATGAATTACAGATGTCGCAGACAAACCGCAAATTGAATTCCGATGTGGAGACATTATTTTTAACTACCAGTCTTGATTATTCGTACTTAAGCTCCACAACAGTTAAAGAGGTTGCTAGTTTTAACGGCGATATTACACAGTTTGTACCGGAATTTGTAGCGGAGAAAGTAACAGAAAAGATAAAAGAGAGAAGGAGAATATAAGAAATGAGTAGCCGTATCGAACAAATTATTGAGGAAATCGAAGAATACATTGACAGTTGTAAGTTCCAACCATTATCAACAACTAAGATTATTGTTAACAAGGATCAGATGGACGAATTACTTAGAGAACTTCGTATGAAGACTCCGGATGAGATTAAACGTTATCAGAAGATTATCGCTAACAAGGATGCGATCTTAGCTGACGCACAGGCAAAAGCTGAGAGCATGATTGAAGAAGCTCAGATTACAACGAAAGAATTAGTAAGTGAGCATGAGATTATGCAACGCGCTTATGCACAGGCTAACGATATTGTACTTGCAGCTACAGAGCAGGCTCAACAGATTCTTGATAATGCTACTAACGATGCAAATGATATCCGCATCAGCGCAATGCAGTACACCAATGATTTGATGGCAACTGCAGAAGGAATTATCGGACATACTTTAGATAGCTACACAACAAAGTATGATGGTTTGGTAAGTTCTCTTCAAGAATGTTATGAAATCGTTCGTGCAAATCGTGCAGAGTTAGAGATTCCTGACAAATCTGCTCGCGGAATGGAAGCAGAATTTGGCGTTGACCTTATTGATGAATAAAATGAATGTAAATCATTGCAAACAAGCTGGTTACCAATGCGGTAATCAGCTTTTGTATTATGTAAGGAAATATAGACAACTTGCTTTCATGTATCATAGAGTTTGTTTGAGCAATGGCACAGAGGCCACCGAACGACGTCAGTGTTAAAACCAATGGAAATGTTATGTTTAGTGGCTGTATATTGTTGCTAATCCAATGTATTCCATTCGTGATTTCTAAAAATGGTAGAATATATTTGGCGTATGAAAGTACTTCACATATTGAAAATAATATAGAAAATAGAATGATATATCCACCAACCTTCGTGATGGTTTCAAATCCATTCATAATACAGTTGTCAAACAAATTAAAATCAAAACAGAATCCTTCTTTAGAATCATTCTTTTGGATAAATGAGTATTTTTTTACTTTGTAAAATCTTCGAAACACAAAACTGCACACCACCGGTGCAAGATACAAAATTACAAGTGTCCCAAGCAGCAACGACTCATTCTTGAAATTCTGCATCACAATAAAACTGATGATAAACATCGGACTTGTATTATTACAAAACGATAGTAGATATTGTCCTTCTTTTTGTGAAATCTTCTCGGTCTGAATTAAATCGGCAACCACCTTTGCGCCCATCGGATATCCACAGAGAAATCCTACAAACACAGTATAGCAACCGTAGTCTGATACACGAAACAACCTTTGTACGAAAGGCTTTACGATTGTCGAAATATAAGTTACGGCATTGGTGTGTATCAGAAGGTTGGACAAGATGATAAACGGAAGTAGAGTGGGTAAAACAATCTGGAACCAAAGGAGAAGTCCATTGCTTGCACCTTCAAAGGTTTGTCGTGGAAATATAAGCATAATCACAAAGAATCCAATAATGATAAAGAGTGAGATAATTTTTTTCATAAGGAGGCACCGAACACATTTTTATTAGTTTATTGTGAAAATGAGTGCATTATGACGCATATAGTAAAAGAAAAACGAGGTTTTATGATGCGAAAACAAGGATGTTATCTGCTTGTGTGGATGATTCTCATCGCATTTTTTGTGTCCCTGTGGAGTGGCAAATTAGTGGAACAGGGACAAACGCAGCGACTCAGTGAAGCGGTTATATCATCGACAGAATTTCGTGAGCAAAATATCGATGAGGAGATGCTTGAGTTTTTAAACAAGACTTCTAAACCAAGTAAATATGTCGGCATCTATCTTTTGGAGAGTAAATTCGGTTATCAGGAGATTACAAGCAAACTTTCTGAGAAGACATTTTCAAAGATGACAAAGAGATGGGAAAAGCAGGAAAGCTGGAATACATATCTTAAGACGATGCGGACTATCTGGGATGATGTCAAATATTTCCCAATTGCAGAATCCATGAGCGATTCTAAGCTTACGGTGTCTTACGTAAATACTTGGATGAGTGAACGTACATATGGTGGGAAACGAGGTCATGAGGGGTGCGACCTTATGGCAAATAAAAATGAACGAGGACTCTATCCAATTCTAAGCATGACGGATGGCATCGTGGAAAAGAAAGGGTGGCTTGAAAAAGGAGGTTATCGAATTGGAATCAAGGCACCGGGAGGAGCGTACTTTTATTATGCGCATTTAGCTTCTTACGCGGACCTGGAAGTGGGTGATGAAGTAAAGGCGGGAGATATACTCGGATTCATGGGTGACAGCGGTTATGGACCGGAGGGAACGGTTGGTCAATTTGCCGTACATTTACACCTTGGAATCTATATTTATCCTAACGATATAGAAACCAGCGTAAATCCATATTGGGTGCTAAGATATATTGAAAAATCCAAGGTAAAATGTTATACTGAAGAATAATGCGAATACGGAGGATAACAATGAACTTACCAATTGCATTTGTGGACAAAATGAAGAATCTGCTCGGAGACGAGTTCGATGATTATATAAAGTGTTATGATGAAAAACGTCTGTATGGACTTCGTGTGAATACGAAGAAAATCAGTGTCGAAGAATTTAAGGCTATCTGTCCGTTTGAGATTGAACCGATTCCTTGGATTGAGAATGGTTTTTATTATGATGGAGACACTGTGCAGGCTGCAAAGCATCCGTATTATTTTGCGGGTCTTTATTATTTGCAGGAGCCAAGTGCGATGACACCGGCGAATAGACTTCCAATCGAACCGGGAGACAAGGTGCTCGATGTGTGCGCTGCGCCGGGCGGCAAGGCGACGGAACTTGGAGCAAAATTAGACGGCACGGGTGTTCTGATGGCAAATGATATCAGCAATTCCAGAGCGAAAGGCCTTCTTAAGAATATTGAAGTATTTGGTATTGGCAATGTGTTTGTATTAAGTGAAGAACCGGGAAAATTGGAAAGTTATTTTCCTGAGTATTTTGATAAAATTTTGATTGACGCTCCTTGTTCCGGAGAAGGAATGTTTCGCAAGGACAAAAAGATGGTAAAGGCGTGGGAAGAGCACGGTCCGGAATTCTTTGCAAAGATTCAGAGAAGTATTGTGACGCAGGCTGCAAGAATGTTAAAGCCGGGCGGTATGATATTATATTCTACCTGTACGTTTGATCCGGAGGAAAATGAGGGAACTATCGAATATTTGTTAGAACAATATCCGGAGTTCGTGATTAAGGAGATTTGTCCTTACGAAGGATTTGCCTGTGGAAAACCGGAAGTAACAGAGTCTAAAGATGAAACATTTTCTAAGACGGTGCGTATCTGGCCGCATAAGATGCATGGGGAAGGTCATTACCTGGCGCTACTTCAGAAGGGCGAGGTAAACCGGGATGTTCAATTAGACAAACCAAAGAAATCAAATAAAAAGGTTCCGGAAGAGATTCTGGAGTTCTTCAAGGATATTTCTTGGGAGATGGATTGGAACCGATTAGAGATATATAGCGAGAAGGTTTACTACATGCCAGAGGGCGTTCCGGATGTGAAGGGGATTCGTTTCTTGCGCACCGGTCTGTATCTTGGGGATTTGAAGAAGAATCGATTTGAGCCTAGCCAGTCTCTTGCGATGTGCCTTAAAAAAGAAGAATACAGTCGCTGTGTCAGCATACAGGCTGATGATGAGCGCATCATCAAATATTTGAAAGGTGAGACCATCGATGTAGACGATTTGGTTACTTCGAAAGACAAGGGGTGGTTCCTCGTGCTTGTGGATGGTTATCCGCTTGGATGGGGTAAACTTTCGAATGGAACTTTGAAGAATAAGTATTTACCGGGATGGAGATGGATGTCATCATGATTCGTTTGGACAAATATCTGGCTGATATGAGCATCGGCACAAGAACGGAAGTGAAGAAGCTGATTCGTCAGGGAAAAATAAAAGTAGATGATAATATCGTTAAGTCGCCGGAACAAAAGATTGATACGGCCACGCAAAAAGTGTTCTGCGAAGGACAGGAAGTTGGCTATAAGGAATACGAGTACTATATGCTGAATAAGCCGGCTGGGTATGTTTCGGCAACGACAGATGCCAAAGACAAGACGGTGCTTGACCTGATTACCGACAAGAAGAGAAAAGACTTATTTCCTGTTGGACGTTTAGATAAGGATGCGGAAGGACTTCTTCTCATTACAAATGACGGAGAACTTGCACACAGACTCCTGGCTCCGAAAAAACATGTGGACAAGCTCTACTATGCAAAGGTAGAGGGGGTTGTGACAGAAGAGGATGCAAAAACATTTGCAGAGGGTGTCAGTATCGGGGAAGATGAAGTGACACGTCCGGCAGTGCTTGAAATATTAAAGTCTGATGATGTTTCCGAGATTTATCTCACCATACAGGAAGGGAAATTTCACCAGGTAAAGCGTATGTTTGAGGCGGTCGGTAAGAAAGTGATTTATCTAAAACGCCTTTCGATGGGAACACTTCGATTGGATGAGAATTTGAAATTAGGTGAGTATCGCATGCTCACTGAGGAGGAATTAGAACATTTATGTTAACAAACATTGATGCGGTTATATTTGATATAGATGGTACGCTTGTGGATTCTATGCATATCTGGACGGACATCGATGATATTTTCTTAGAGAAATATCATTTGGTAGAGCCGGAGAATTTTCATGAGGGTATGGAGGGGAAAAGTTACTCAGAGACGGCACAATATTTTTTGGATTTGTTTCCGGAACTTCCGCACACGAAAGAGGAATTGGAAGCTGAGTGGCATGAGATGGCTTTTGAAATCTATACCAAAGAATTACAGTTGAAAAAAGGAGCCTATGACTTTATCCTTGATATGCACAAGGCTGGAATGAAACTTGGAATTGCAACCAGTAATTCCAGGGACTTGGCAGAGGGTCTGCTTATGAATACGGGTGTGTGGCAATATTTAGACGCCGTGTGGACTTCGGATGAGGCGAAGGCGGGAAAACCTGCACCGGACGTTTATCTGAAGGTTGCTGAAAGTCTTGGTGTAGAGCCGGAGAGATGTCTGGTATTCGAGGATGTGCCAAACGGAATCCTGGCAGGTAAGAATGCAGGGATGAAGGTATGTGCGGTGGAGGACCCATTTTCAAATCCGCAGATAACACGCAAGAAGGAACTTGCGGACTATTATATTCAAGATTACGATGATATAAAAAATAACACCTACGAGGAATTATGATGGGAAATAGATTTTTACCAATTTGTAGAGAGGATATGGAAGCACGTGGATGGGAACAGGTGGATTTCGTCTATGTAACAGGGGATGCCTATGTAGACCATCCTTCGTTTGGTCATGCAATTATTACTCGAATTCTGGAATCTCATGGTTATAAGATTGGTATCATCTCACAGCCGGATTGGAAGGATAAGGACAGCATCGCAATATACGGAGAGCCGAGACTTGGTTTTTTAGTTTCCGGAGGAAATATGGATTCGATGGTGAATCACTATTCGGTATCTAAAAAGAGACGAGCAAATGATGCATTTACGCCGGGAGGTGTGATGGGAAAGCGTCCGGATTATGCAACAACTGTATATTGCAATCTGATTCGCCAGACTTACAAGAAGACACCGGTTATTATCGGAGGAATTGAAGCCAGCCTTCGAAGAATGGCGCATTACGATTATTGGTCAAACAAGTTAAAACGTTCTATACTATTAGATTCAGGAGCTGACCTGATTTCTTATGGAATGGGCGAGCGTTCGATTGTAGAGATTGCGGAGGCACTGGACAGTGGACTTGCAATCGAAGATATCACTTATATTGATGGTACTGTCTGCAAAGTGAAATCCTTGGACAGTGTATATGATGCGATTGTCTTGGAGTCTTGGGATGAATTAAAGACAGATAAACTCAATTATGCAAAGAGTTTTTACAAACAATATTGCAATACAGATCCGTTTTCAGGGAAACGATTGGTGGAACCATACTCAGAACACCTTTATGTGGTTCAAAATCCACCTTCAAAACCGCTTTCACAGTCTGAGATGGACCGTGTGTACAGTCTGCCTTATATGAGAACCTACCATCCGTCTTATGAGGCGATTGGCGGTGTTCCTGCTATAGAGGAAGTAAAGTACAGTCTGATTAGCAATCGCGGATGTTTTGGAGGCTGTAGCTTCTGTGCACTGACTTTCCATCAGGGAAGAATCATTCAAACCAGAAGCCATGAGTCGCTGATAGCAGAGGCAAAGAAATTTATCTGGGACAAGGATTTTAAAGGATACATTCATGATGTCGGAGGGCCGACGGCGAACTTTAGAGCACCTGCGTGTGAGAAGCAGCTTACAAAAGGCGCGTGTGTAAACAAGCAGTGTCTGTTTCCGACACCTTGTAAGAATATAAAGGTAGACCATAAGGACTATTTAAAATTACTTCGCAAGCTCAGAGAATTGCCGAACGTGAAGAAAGTATTTATCCGTTCCGGTATTCGATTTGACTATCTGATCGCGGATAAGGATGATACCTTTTTCAGAGAACTCTGTGAGCATCATGTCAGTGGACAACTAAAGGTTGCACCGGAGCATGTGGCAGACCCGGTTCTTCAGATGATGGGCAAGCCGGAAAACAGTGTATATCAGGCGTTTTGTAAGAAATATAAGCAGATTAATGAGAAACTTGGTAAGAATCAGTTCTTAGTTCCGTATCTGATGTCCTCGCATCCGGGTTCTACGATGAAGGAAGCGGTGGCACTTGCGGAGTACTTGAGAGATCTTGGCTATATGCCGGAGCAGGTACAGGATTTTTATCCGACACCATCGACCATATCTACTTGTATGTATTATACCGGAGTGGACCCACGCACCATGAAGCCGGTCTATGTGCCGAAGAATCCTCACGAAAAAGCGATGCAGAGAGCATTGATTCAATACCGCAATCCGAAGAACTATGAGCTTGTTATGGAAGCGTTAAAAGTAGCTGACCGCATGGATTTAGTTGGGGTTGATAAGCATTGTCTGATTCGACCAAGACAGATGAAGCAGGGACAGGGTTCTTATAAGGCAACTAATAGGCCGGACATCAAGAAAACTGCGCCGAAGAAGAAAAAGGCGATTCGAAATGTACACAAGAAAAAGAGGTAATACCATGAAAATGGCAAAAGGGGATGCGGGGTATATCCGCGTACGAAAAAGAAAGATATTGTTAAAGACTGTTTTGGAATTCGGAATTGTCGCAGCGCTTTTGATTCTTGGAATTATTGAGACAGGGAGCAGAAAGAATCTCCTGACGGTAGTTGCGGTACTTGGTTGTCTTCCGGCATCCAAGGCGCTTGTCGAACTCATCATGGTGCTCCCGCATCGTTCCATCGCAAAAGAGAAAGCAAGAGAGATAGAACAGAATGCTTCGCTGCTTACCAGAGTGTATGATATGGTATTTACCAGCGAGAAAATGATTATGCCGGTGGAAGCAATTGTCATTTCCGGTAACACAATTTGTGGATATTCGTCAAATACGAAGCTTGATATGAATTTCCTTGCAAAGCATTTAAAGCAATATCTATATGCGAATAAGTTCGACAAGGTTTCTGTGAAAATATTTGATAACTATACCACATTTGTGACAAGGGCAGAGGGCATGAATAACATTGCAACAATTGAAAAAGACGATACGAAACGACTCGAAGAAGGTATCCGACAAATTTTATTAAATATTTCATTATAATGGAGAGACTATGCAGGAGATTATAGTGACGGCAAATGAAGCAGGGCAGCGTTTTGATAAGCTTCTTGCGAAATATCTGAATGACGCTCCGAAAAGCTTTATTTATAAAATGCTTCGAAAAAAGAATATTGTGTTAAACGATAAGAAGGCAACTGGAAATGAGAAGTTATCCGTTGGGGACAATGTAAAACTCTATCTGGCGGATGATACGATTGCGAAGTTTTCTAAGACAGAACTTATCACAACGAATGCGAAACTGGATATCATCTATGAAGATAAACATGTGATGATGATTAACAAACCGGTTGGCATGCTCTCGCAAAAGGCGGAAGCAAAGGATGAGTCGCTTGTGGAGCATATCATTTCGCATATGCTTACAACAGGTGAACTCTCATCTGATGATTTAAGAAAGTTCAAACCGTCCATTTGTAATCGTTTGGACCGCAATACCAGTGGTTTGGTTGTAGCAGGGAAAAGTCTTGTCGGACTCCAAAAGATGGGAGAACTGTTTAAAGACCGTTCTCTTCGTAAATTTTACCGATGTCTGGTGGTTGGAGAAGTCTCAGATAAGATTTATATCAAAGGATATTTGACAAAAGACGAAAGAACGAATAAAGTAAGTATATTGAATAAAGAGCAAGAAGGCGCTCTTCCGATAGAAACAGAATATGAACCGATATGGACGAACGGAAGGTGTACGCTTTTGGAGGTGCATCTGATTACGGGAAGAACCCATCAGATTCGCGCACATTTGGCGTCTCAGAATCATCCGATTATCGGGGACTATAAATACGGCAAACGCAAGGTAAATGATGAATACAAGGCAAAATACGGCTTGGAAAGTCAATTCCTTCATGCATACCGCATGGAACTGCCTGAATTAACAGGAGACTTGGCTATCATCAGCGAAAAACAATTTGTTGCACCGTTGCCGACATTATTTTCAAAGATTTTACAAGTTGAAAAACAAGAAAGGTAATTCTTATGGGAACATGGAATTCAAGAGGACTTAGAGGTTCTACCTTGGAAGAATTCCTCAATCGCACAAATGAAAAGTATCTGGAACAGGGACTTGCCCTCATTCAGAAGATACCCACACCGATTACGCCGGTGAAGATTGACAAAGAGCATCGTCATATTACACTTGCGTATTTTGACCAGCGAAGCACAGTGGATTATATCGGGGCAGTGCAGGGTATACCGGTGTGTTTTGATGCGAAAGAATGTCACACGGACACATTTCCGCTTCAGAACCTGCATGAACATCAAGTTGCATTCATGAGAGAGTTTGAAAAGCAGGACGGAATTGCTTTTTTGATTATCTATTACAGTGCGAGAAATGAACTTTATTATATGCCTTTTGAAGAGATTAACCGATTTTGGGGACGGGCGCAGGAAGGTGGACGTAAAAGTGTTCGCTATGAGGAACTGAATCCGAAGTATTTTATGACATTAAAAAACGGCTGCATGGTTCCGTATCTGGATGCCTTGCAGATTGATTTAGAAAACAGAGACTAGAAGGAGAAACTGACATGAAGAAACAGATGCTACATACGCCGGAGGGTGTAAGAGATATTTACAGCTTGGAATATGGCAAAAAATCCGTTTTGGAGGAGAAGTTGCAGAACGTATTTCACCTTTACGGATATCATGATATACAGACACCGACCTTTGAATACTTTGATGTATTTGGGAAGGAGATTGGAACAACATCAGTGAAAGAATTGTACAAGTTCTTTGACCGGGAGGGCAATACGCTGGTGCTTCGCCCGGATATTACTCCGTCGATTGCAAGAGCTGCAATGACTGTGTTTGATACTGAAAATCTTCCGATTCGTCTGTGTTATAGAGGAAATACATTTGTGAATCACTCCAGCTATCAGGGAAGACTTCATGAAAACACGCAGGCCGGAGCAGAACTTATCGGTATCGATTCGGTGGAAGCAGATGCAGAGATGGTTGTGATGGCAGTGGATTCTTTAAAAGAAGTAGGACTTCGGGAATTTCAGATACATATTGGTAGTGTGGATTTCTTTGAAAGCTTGATTGAAGAGACTGGACTTTCTGCAGACGATGAAACAAGACTCCGTGAACTTATTAGCAACCGTAATTATTTCGGTGTAGAGGAACTTTTAGAGCAGGCGCAGGCTAAGGTCACAACAAAGACAGCACTTCTTGTTCTTGAGGAACTCATTGGTGGTGCTGAAGTTTTAAAAGAAGCAAAGAAGATTGCTCTTAACAGCAAGACATTGGAAGCAGTAAGAAGGCTGGAAGAACTTCATGGACTTTTGGTGTCTTACGGTGTGGATAAATATATTACATATGATCTCAGCATGAGAGGTAACTATGACTACTATACCGGCATCATTTTCCGAGGTTATACTTACGGAACCGGGGATGCGATTGTAAAGGGTGGACGATATGACCATTTGATGGAAAAGTTCGGTAAAGCATCTCCGTCTATCGGTTTTGTTATCGTTGTCGACGAACTGATGAATGCGTTTGCAAGACAGAAATTAGAGATCCCGTACAAACTCAAAAATACACTGATTCTCTATGATGAAAACAGACAGGCGGAAGCTATCAAACTTGCAAAGGAATTCAGAAACAGTGGAAAACGCACGGAATTAACGAAGAAACGTATGGATAAATCGTTGGAAGAGTATATTTCTTATGCGAAACAGAACTTGTGTGTAAGTATGCTGTATCTTCGCAACACAAAAGATATTGAAATGGTGAACCTGCTTACAGGAACAGGAAAGAGCGTATCGAAAACCATAAAATAAGACCGGAGGATAAGATATGAGATATTTGACATTTGCGTTGACGAAAGGACGTCTTGCAAAGAAAACAATGGAACTCTTGGAGCAGCTTGGGATTACCTGCGAAGAGATTAAAGATAAAGATTCGAGAAAACTGATTTTTGTGAATGAAGAATTGAAGCTTAAATTCTTCTTGGCAAAGGGACCGGATGTGCCGACTTATGTTGAGTATGGTGCGGCCGATATCGGTGTAGTCGGAAAAGATACAATCCTAGAAGAAGGACGAAAAGTGCATGAGGTGTGCGATCTTGGCTTTGGCAAATGCAGAATGTGCGTCTGCGGACCGGAATCTGCGAAGGAACTATTAAAGCACCGTGAACTGATTCGCGTTGCAACCAAGTATCCGAAGATTGCAAAGGATTATTTCTACAACCAAAAGCATCAGACGGTTGAGATTATCAAGCTCAATGGCTCGATAGAATTAGCACCGCTTGTCGGACTTTCAGAAGTGATTGTGGACATTGTTGAGACGGGTTCCACACTTCGTGAAAATGGTTTGGGTGTGCTCGAAGAGGTGTGTCCACTTTCTGCGCGAATGATTGTAAATCCGGTGAGTATGCGAATGGAAAATGAGCGAATCAAAGAGTTGCTCACAAAATTGCGCACCGTGTTACAGGAGGGATAAGAATGAGAATTCAAAAGTTGGATGAGAGCAGCAAGAAGAATCTGTTGGAAGATTTGCTGAAGAGAAGTCCGAATCAATATACAGAATACGAGGAAAAAGTATCTGCTATTTTACAGACTGTAAAGTCAGAAAGAGATATAGCGATTTTTGATTATACAAAACAATTTGATGGCGTGGAAATCACTGTAGATACGATTCGTGTCACAGAGGCAGAGATTGAGGAAGCTTATGAAAAAGTGGATGCTTCTCTTGTAGAGATTATCCGCAAAGCAAAAGAAAATATCAAGACCTATCATGAGAAGCAACGCCAGTTCAGTTGGTTTGACAGCAAACCGGACGGAACTATGCTTGGTCAGAAGGTGACAGCTCTCCAAAGAGTCGGTGTGTATGTGCCGGGCGGAAAGGCAGTATATCCGTCTTCCGTACTTATGAACATTCTTCCTGCTAAGGTTGCAGGTGTGGATGAGATAATCATGGTGACACCTCCGGGAAAAGATGGAAAGGTAAATCCAAACACATTGGTTGCGGCTCATGAGGCCGGTGCTGATGTCATCTATAAAGTTGGCGGTGCGCAGGCAATTGCAGCTCTTGCTTATGGAACAGAGAGTATTCCGAAGGTAGATAAGATTGTAGGACCAGGCAATATCTATGTGGCACTTGCAAAGAAGGCGGTATATGGACATGTAAGCATTGATTCCATTGCCGGTCCAAGTGAGATATTAGTAATTGCAGATGAGACGGCGAATCCAAGATATGTTGCCGCAGATTTATTATCGCAGGCAGAGCATGATGAATTGGCGTCCGCAATTCTGGTAACAACCAGTGAAACACTTGCAAAAGAAGTTTCAGAGCAGGTGGAAATCTTTGTGGAAGAACTTAGTAGAACAGAGATTATGAGAAAATCCTTAGAAACTTATGGATACATCCTGGTTGCAGATACGATGGAAGATGTGATTGATATTGCAAATGAGATTGCATCCGAACATCTTGAGATTATGACAAAGAATCCATATGATGTGATGATGAAGGTGCGAAATGCCGGAGCTATCTTTATCGGGGAATACAGCAGTGAACCGCTTGGAGATTATTTCGCAGGACCGAACCATGTTCTTCCGACGAATGGAACAGCGAAATTCTTCTCGGCACTGAGTGTGGATGATTTTATTAAAAAATCAAGCATTATTGCATACTCGAAAGAAGCTTTGGAGGCAATTCATGAGGATATTGAGCATTTTGCTGAGGCAGAGAAGTTGACGGCACATGCCAATTCGATAAAAGTACGTTTTGAAAAGTAGGTGGATACAGATGGAAAAGAGAATTGCAAAGATTGAGAGAAAAACGAAAGAGACAGATATCAAACTCACCCTCAACCTGGATGGAGAAGGCAAGACAAATATTCAGACAGGAGTCGGTTTCTTTGACCACATGTTGGATGGTTTTGCGAGACATGGATTGTTTGATTTAGAACTATCCGTAAAAGGTGATCTGGATGTCGATTGTCATCACACAATCGAGGACACCGGTATTGTTCTTGGAAAAGCAATTGCAGAAGCTCTCGGTGAGAAAAAAGGGATTAAACGTTACGGAAGTTTTGTGCTTCCGATGGATGAAACATTGGCACTATGCGCCATTGATTTGTCAGGCAGACCATACTTGAATTTCTGTGCTGATTTCACAGTAGAAAAATTGGAAGATTTTGATACGGAGATGTTTCGTGAATTCTTCTATGCATTATCTTACAGTGCAGGAATGAATCTGCATCTTAAGATTATGGATGGCGGTAACAATCACCACATGGCCGAAGCGCTTTTTAAAGCATTTGGAAAAGCACTTGATGTGGCAACGATGGAAGAACCACGCATGAAAGATATTTGGTCAACGAAAGGAAGTTTGTAATCGTGAGTACATATAAAAGATTGATACCTTGTATTTTTATACATGAAGGAAAGGCAGTAAAATGGTTTAATAACCATGAGGTATTGTCTGAAGACGTAGTTGCATTGGCACAGGAGTATTGTGAGTCTGATGCAAAGGAACTTTTGGTGTTTGATTTGTCGGATTCAGATGCAGAGCACGATATTGCGATTGATTTGATGAAGAAAATCAATCGTGTGATACATATTCCGATGGCGGCCGGTGGAAATATAAAAAGGCTCGAAGATGCTAAGAAGATTTTGTATGCAGGTGCCAAAAGAGTTGTTTTAAATCCGCAAAAGGATAATTTCAAAGAAATGGTAGAAGAAGTTTCTCTTCGATTTGGCAAGGAGAAAATTGTAATTTCCTTGGATGAGGCGGATAACGAGGCGAATATAAAACTTGATGATTTGGAAACACTTATCATAACAGATTCCAAGAACGAGTCTGCAATATATTGTATGCGCAGTTCAGAAAATATGTTTGATAGTCAAATTGATTTTTCGGAATTCAAATTAAATGCAGATGGTTTAATTCCGGTCATTGTACAACATTATAAAACCGATGAGGTGTTGATGCTTGCATATATGGATCAGGATGCATATGAGCATACGTTAAAAACCGGAAAAATGACTTATTACAGCCGAAGTAGAAAAGAACGCTGGGTAAAAGGAGAAACTTCCGGACATTATCAGTATGTGAAGTCGCTCACATTGGATTGTGACAATGATACGATACTGGCAAAAGTGGACCAAATAGGTGTGGCATGTCACACAGGAGCGCCAACTTGTTTCTTCCAAGAACTTGCAGGAGAACCATCTGATGAATTGAATCCTCTTCAGGTATTTGAAAGCGTCTATGCGACCATCGAAGACCGTAAACTACATCCGAAGGAAGGTTCTTATACAAACTATCTCTTTGACAAGGGAATTGATAAGATTCTGAAAAAAGTGGGAGAGGAAGCAACAGAACTTGTAATTGCAGCAAAGAATCCGAATCCGGAAGAAATTAAATACGAATTATCAGATTTCCTGTATCATGCAATGGTACTTATGGTGGAACGTGGCGTGACATGGGACGATATTGTAAAAGAATTGGCTGACCGTTAATTCTAAACAAATGAAGAAAAGCATATATTATACCAAAATGTATAGTATATGCTTTTTGTTATGAATGATGTTGAAAAAAGAAGATTACAGCTTTTACAAGAGACTCGAAAAAACTACAGCGATAAGTATTCACCTCCGGCGGTTCATCCAAGATTTCAATCTACATATGATTCCCTGTACCGAGAGCGTCAAAATGAGCAGAAGGAAGAACAAGGAACTTTCTTTGTGCGTGCAGTAATAGCCGTTCTTCTATTCGCATTATTCTTTTTGATGGATTACAGCAAGGAGAAGATAGGCACTGTTGACAGTCAGATTGTCATCCATGAAGTACAGCGAAATCTACTCGGCAAGTAATTCCCATTCTTCATAAAGAGATTCTAATTCAGCCAAGATATCCGCTTTTTCCTGTGAGAGTTCTTGACATTTTACACTGTTTGTAAAGATATCCGGGTTGGACATTTCATCGTCGATTTGTCCATCCCGTTCTTCCAAATGGCTGATTCGTTCTTCTACTTTTTTTAAGTCGTTTTGTCTTTTCCGTTCTTTTGCCTGAGCTTCCTTTTGTGCTTTCCAATCCAATTTTGTTTCTGACTCAGTCTGCAAGGTAGTTGCAGTATTATAAGAGGAAACTGGAGCAGCATAAGCAGCCGTCAGTTCTTCCTTCTTTTCCAGATAATAATCATAATTCCCGATGTAGTTTACAAAGGTTTGATTCACAAGTTCCATAATACGGGTGGCAGTTTGGTTGATAAAGTAACGGTCATGTGATACATAGAGGACCGTTCCGGTATATTCATTCAGCGCCTTCTCTAAGATTTCCTTTGATGCAATATCCAAATGGTTGGTCGGCTCATCCAAAATCAAGAAATTGGCCTCAGAGAGCATGAGTTTTGCAAGAGAAACGCGTCCGCGCTCACCACCACTCAAATCACTAATCAGTTTATAGACATCGTCGCCTGTAAACAAAAATGCAGCAAGCGTGTTACGGATCTGCGTATTAGTAAGTGTAGGGTACGCATCGGAAATCTCATCAAAAATCGTTTTGTCCATATGTAAGATATGGTGTTCCTGATCATAGTATCCG
Source organism: Faecalimonas sp. (assembly GCA_045630205.1). Taxonomy (GTDB): domain Bacteria; phylum Bacillota; class Clostridia; order Lachnospirales; family Lachnospiraceae; genus Faecalimonas. Next base: position 22,517 of record JAZQSP010000153.1, read on the forward strand.
ATTTGTACCTTGGAGCCGAGCCTGAAAAGTCCGGCGTCAGCCGCAACAACCTCATTTAATATTTTAAGAAGTGTTGTCTTGCCAGTTCCATTGTCACCGATGATTGCAATATGTTCTCCTCGTTTGATTTCAAAGGAAATGTTTTTAAATAAAACTTGAGAACCGAAGGCTTTACCAAGGTTCTCTACAGAAAGTACATCGTTTCCGCTGATACACGATGGTTCCAGGGTGAAATGAAGGTCGTTCTTATCCTCAATCGGTTTCTCTACCAATTCCATTTTCTCAAGCATTTTCTCGCGACTCTCAGCACGTTTAATCGATTTCTCGCGATTAAAGGAACGGAGCTTTTCAATGACTGCTTCTTGATGTTTGATTTCCTGTTGCTGATTCAGATATTCTTTTATCTTTGCTTCGCGAATAATTTTCTTCTTTGCGGCAAACTCACTATAGTTTCCCTGAAACATCATAATGTTGCCATGCTCGATTTCGACAACTTTTGATACAACTCGATTCAAGAAATAACGGTCATGTGATACAATGAGTACTGCACCGTCATAATTGAGCAAATAGTTTTCAAGCCATGCAATAGAGTTCATATCCAGATGGTTGGTTGGTTCGTCCAGAAGAAGAATATCCGGTTTGGTCAAAAGGAGTTTGCCGAGGGCAACACGCGTCTTTTGACCGCCTGAAAGTGTGTCTACACATTTAGAGAACTCTTCTTCACGAAAACCGAGGCCTTTGAGCACACCGATTAATTCACTCTGAAATGCATAACCATTTTCCTGTTCGAATTTTTCGGTGAGTAAATGGTAGGAGTGAAGACGCGACTCCAGTGCGTCGCCTTGTAAATGCTTCATTTCCAATTCCATGGTACGAATCTGTTTTTCCATGGAAATGAGTTCTGCTTTCGCAGATTTTAATTCTTCGAGAATGGTGTAATGGCTGTTAAGGTCCTGGTGCTGTGAAAGATATCCGATGGTTTTTCCTTTTGTCAAAATGATATCTCCTGCATCAGTGTCAATCTCTTTTACAATCATTTTTAAAATTGTAGATTTTCCCGCACCATTTAAACCAATCAGGGCAACCTTTTCTCGATCTTCTATATGAAAGGAGCCAGATTTTACAATCACCTGTTCTCCAAATGCCTTTGAAATATTATGGCAAGCCAGAATCATTTCCTACCTCCTAATTACGAATAAAAACTGTACTTCTTCATTATACTGAAAAAGAAACAAAAAACAATGAAAAGTTTGACTTTATATTAACAATTCTATATAATAAAATTTAGGTAATATGCCGACAGGAGGGTAAATGAAATGGAGGAAAGAAACATTTCACAGGCGGTCATTAGAAGACTCCCAAGATATTACCGTTATCTCGGAGATTTACTTGAGAATGAAGTAGAGCGTATTTCATCCAATGATTTGAGTAAGCGAATGAACGTTACAGCATCTCAGATTAGACAGGACTTAAATAATTTTGGTGGATTC
>JAZQSP010000154.1:0-19061 GCA_045630205.1 Faecalimonas sp.
TGGAAGGAAGTAGTTCATCATAGAGAACATACCTTTCTTCATCTCTCCACCATACCATGTGTTAAGGATTACTTGTTCTTTGCTTGTGATGTTGAATGCTACTGCTGTTTCTGAGTTAAGTCCTAACTCTTTGTAGTTCTCTACTTTTGCTTTTGAAGCGTTGTAGATAACGAAATCAGGCTCGAAGTTAGCAAGTTCTTCTTCTGTTGGAATGATGAACATGTTCTTAACGAAATGTGCCTGCCAAGCTACTTCCACGATGAAACGAATAGCCATTCTTGTGTCAGCGTTAGCACCGCAGAATGCGTCTACTACGAATAATCTCTTGTTAGAAAGTTCTGCAAGAGCAAGTTTCTTAAGTTCTGCCCAAACATCTTCTGAGATTGGGTGGTTATCGTTCTTATATTCGTCAGATGTCCACCATACTGTATCTTTTGAGTTTTCATCCATAACGATATATTTATCCTTAGGAGAACGTCCTGTATAGATACCTGTCATAACGTTAACAGCTCCCAGTTCGCTTTCCTGTCCTACTTCGTAACCTACTAAATCAGCCTTTGTTTCTTCTTCAAACAACATTTCGTATGAAGGATTGTATACGATTTCAGTAGTCCCTGTAATACCATAGTTTTCCAAATTGATTTTTGACATTTTTTCCTACCTCTTTCTTTTCATTTTGTATAAAACTTTGCTTGTATGTATAAAAAAGCAATTTTTCCATACCATTATACAAGATATTGTGTGTTTCGTCAATATGTGTTTGTTAATCTTTTAACCTTTTAATATATTTTTTACGGTTTCTTCCATCTTGTCTGCATCACATTCCAATGTATGGAGAATCTTCGCATCACGAATCTCTTCCACCGCGTTTGGAATCTCCACATTTGAGATGACTTCCAGTGCATCCACAAGGTCAAATTCGTCTAAACCTTCGTATCTTGCATCAATCGCTGTCATAACACTTCTTGAGAACTTGTAAGGACTTGCTGTTGATGCAATGACTGTCTTTTTATCATCCTTAGTGTCAGCCTGATATTTCTCGTGTACGGATGCAGCTACAGCTGTATGTGTATCCATCACATAACCTGTCTTCTTGTATACGTCGGCAATCTTTGCCTGAACCTCTGCTTCTGTTGCATAACCTGCTGCAAAATCAGAGAGGTTTGCTTTCATATCAGCCGAGAGTTCATAGACACCTTTTTCTTTGAGTGCCTTCATAAGCTCGCTGTTCTTCTTGGCATCACATCCTGCAATCATGTAAACCAGTCGTTCCAGATTGCTTGAAATTAAGATGTCCATAGACGGTGAAATCGTAAGAATGAATTCACGGTTCTTATCATACACACCTGTCTCAAAGAAATCATACAAAACTTTATTATCATTGGAAGCACAGATAAGTTTCGCAATCGGAACTCCCATCTGTTTTGCAAAATATGCAGCCAGAATATTTCCAAAGTTACCGGTCGGTACTACCACGTTAATCTCTTCCCCTGCCTTAATCTCTTCGTTCTGCAACAGTTTTGCATAGGCATATACATAGTAGACAATCTGTGGAACGAGACGTCCGATATTGATAGAGTTTGCAGATGAGAACTGATATCCCGCGGCATCCATCTCTTTTGCAAGTTCTTTATTTTCAAAGATGGCTTTTACTCCACTCTGCGCACAGTCAAAATTGCCGTGAATTGCAACAACTGAGGTGTTAGCACCTTTCTGTGTCACCATCTGAAGCTCCTGGACTTTACTTACACCATTCTTTGGATAGAAGACGATAATCTTCGTGCCTTCTACATCTGCGAAGCCTGCGAGTGCTGCTTTCCCGGTATCTCCGGAAGTTGCAGTCAGGATTACTATCTCATTCTTTACATTGTTCTTCTTTGCCGAGGTTGTAAGAAGGTGTGGCAAGATAGAGAGTGCCATATCTTTAAATGCAATCGTTGCTCCGTGGAACAACTCCAAGTAATATGTATCTTCTACTTTTGCAAGAGGCGCAATCTCCTCTGTGTCGAATTTCGAATCATATGCTTTCGCAATACAGTTTTTCAGTTCTTCTTCTGTAAAATCTGTGAGGAACTGTTTCATAACTGCATAGGCTGTCTCCTGATAAGACATGTCTTTGAGTTCATCTAACGTCACGTCCAATTTTGGAATGCTGACCGGCACAAAAAGTCCGCCATCGTCTGCAAGACCTTTTAGGATTGCCTCAGAGGCTGTCACTGTCTTTTCGGAATTTCTAGTACTCTTATATAAAAGTTCCATCTCTATTTTTTCTCCTTTTTCAATAAGATAAATGCAAGTGCGCTAACTGCCATTAAGATTGGATAATAGCAATACGGTAAGATATCAAACGGTGTCAGTGCTGTCAACGTCGCTGCTGATAGGAGTTGTGCTCCGTAAGGTATGAGTCCCTGTCCCACAGATGTGAAGATATCAAGAAGCGATGCTGAGCGTTTTGCATCTACGCCGAATTCTTCTGAAATCTCTTTTGCAATTGGTCCGGCCATTACGATTGCAACCGTATTGTTTGCCGTACAGGCATCTACCATAAGGGATAGTCCTGCGATACCAATCTCAGCACCTTTTTTCCCTTTGATGCCGTTACGAATCAGGTTCAAAATAAACTGAATTCCCCCATTTTCTTTTACAAGGGAAACAATACATGCAACTACAATCGAGATAACGGTAATATCATACATTCCTGTCACACCGCTTCCGACTACTGTAAATAGTTCAGATACTGCCAAGGTGCCTGTTGCAACACCTACAATCAGGGAAACAATCGTTCCACCAATCAGTACAACAAATACATTGATTCCTATTAATGCTCCAACTAAGACCAATATATATGGAAGAATCTGGAACAGGTTGTAGGACAAATCTTCTGTCATCTGATAATCACTGTTTCTTGTAATCAAAAGGAAAATAATAATGGTAATAATTGCTGCCGGAAGCACAATCAGAAAGTTTGCTTTAAACTTATCCTTCATCTCACACCCTTGTGTCTTTACAGCCGCAATTGTTGTGTCTGAAATCATCGACAAGTTATCACCAAACATGGCACCGCATACAACCGCACCAATGCAGATTGCCATCGCAAATCCTGTCTTCTCACTGATTCCAACTGCAATCGGTGCCAGTGCCGCAATCGTTCCCATCGATGTTCCCATCGAAACTGAGATAAAACATCCGATTACAAAAAGTCCCACGACTGCAATATTGGATGGCAAAATCGAAAGTCCAAAATTAACAGTACTCTCAACACCGCCTGCCGCAGTCACCGCACCGGAAAATGCACCTGCACAGAGGAAAATGAGACACATCGTGATAATATTCTCGTCTCCCACTCCTTTTGAAATAATTGCAAATTTCTCTGCAAACGGCACCTTGCGGTTTTGCACAAATGCCACTGCCAAGGCAATCAAGAATGCTACGATTGCCGGCATTGCATAAAAGTCATTCATTATAATTCCCGAACCCAAGAAGATTACAAGGAATACACCTATTGGTAACAGAGCAATTGCTCTTCCTTTATTCTCTGTCTGCATAACTATCCTTCTCCAACTTATTTTCTTTTGTTATTGGTATAATTCACAAGTCCGCCCGCTGCAATTAATTTCTGCATGAACTCCGGAAATGCCTGCCCCTGGAACTGCGTTCCTTTTGTGCGGTTGTAGATTTTACCACTGTCAAAATCCACTTCCACTTCATCTCCTGCTTCAATGCCTTTTGCCGCCTCAGGACATTCGATAATCGGAAGTCCGATATTGATTGCATTTCTATAGAAGATTCTCGCAAATGTCTCTGCAATCACACAGCTTACGCCTGCTTCCTTGAGACAAAGTGGCGCGTGCTCTCTGGAAGAACCGCAACCAAAGTTCTTATTTGCCACAATCAAATCGCCCGGCTGCACTTTTTTCGCAAACTCAGGGTCAATATCCACCATCGCATGACTTGCCAATTCTTTTCCGTCAAAAGAGTTGAGATATCTTGCCGGAATGATAACGTCTGTATCTACGTTGTCTCCATATTTAAATACGTGTCCCATTGCTTTCATTATTTGTCACCTACTTTCTCCGGATTTGCAATGCATCCTGCAATTGCACTTGCTGCTGCCACTTCCGGCGACGCAAGATAAATGAGTGAGTCAACATGTCCCATTCTTCCTACGAAGTTACGGTTCGTTGTAGATACACATTTCTCTCCTGCCGCCATAACACCCATGTGTCCACCCATACATGGTCCACAGCTCGGTGTGTTAAACGCACAACCTGCTTCGATAAATGTTGTCACAATACCTTCTTCAATACATTGTAAGTAAATCTTCTGTGTTGCAGGAATCACCATTACACGAACGTCAGGATGAACCTTGTGTCCTTTTAAAACAGCTGCCGCTCTTCTCATATCTTCCATTCTACCATTCGTACATGAGCCGATTACAACCTGATCAATCTTAATTGGCTCCATGGCCTCAACCTCATCAATTGTATGAGCATTTCCCGGTAAATGTGGAAATGCAACGGTAGGTCTTACCTGTGACAAATCTACTTCTACCACCTCATCATACTCAGCATCTTCATCTGCTGTGTAGATGGTGTACTCTTTATCAGAATGCTCCTTCATATAATTCTCTGCTTTTTCATCTACAGGGAATATACCATTCTTCGCACCTGCTTCAATTGCCATGTTCGCCATTGTAAAGCGGTCATCCATAGACAGGTGTGCGATACCATCACCCACAAACTCCATAGATTTGTAAAGTGCGCCGTCCACGCCGATACGTCCGATAATATGTAAGATAATGTCTTTACCGCTTACGAATTTACTTGGTTTACCCGTAAGCACGAACTTAATTGCACTTGGAACCTTGAACCATAATTCTCCGGTTGCCATACCTGTTGCGATATCCGTTGTTCCAACACCTGTTGAAAATGCACCGAGTGCTCCGTATGTACAAGTATGTGAATCTGCACCGATGATGCATTCACCTGCAACTACGATTCCTTTTTCCGGTAAGATTGCATGCTCGATTCCCATTTGCCCAATTTCAAAATAGTGTTTTAAACACTGGCATTTTGAAAATTCACGAATGGATTTCGAATTTTCTGCTGACTTAATGTCTTTGTTTGGTGTAAAATGGTCCGGAACCAATACCACCTTATCTTTATCAAATACTTTGTCTGCCATCTGATTGAATACAGGAACTGCCATTGGTCCTGTAATATCATTTGCCATGACTACATCTAACTTTGCCTCAATCAATTGACCCGGGACTACTGAGTCCAATCCTGCGTGCGCTGCGAGGATTTTCTGTGTCATTGTCATTCCCATTGTTTTGTCCTCCGTTTTTTGAATACTTACCTGTCATTGTATCACAATTAAAACGGTTATGACAAGACATTATCACTAGGATTATCAATGAAATTATTCCGACATTCCTATATTTTGTGCTGTGATTGAAATCACCGGTGTTTGGGACCGTTGGTTCCTCTGCCGGATCCGGTGTTCGGGTTGCCGGAACCGGTTTTTCTTTTACAGAATATTTCGGAATAATGCTAATATCGTAAAGCATTTGCTTCTCTTCTTCACTCCAGCACGGAACATGCACTTGTATCGGCGCAAAAATATAATCCTCCGTCTCCGGAATCTGTATCTTATAGTTTCCCTCCGACAATTCTTCTATCTTTACAGTTCCATTTTCGTCTACTTCAATCTTTTTCGCATCATCTCCTTCTCTTTGATAGATTATTTCCTCACCTGCCAGCTCCCTGGGCAGATTCACTTCTATACTGCCCATTTCTTCTGCAAACACGGATAATGGGCATAAACATATGATAAATCCCATCAAAACAGGCACTAGTTTCTTCATCATTCTCTCTCCTCCATTCTTTCACCTGTTACAATCAGCCTGTGCGTATTGATTCCATAAGGCGTACAAGTAATCAGAGAGACCAGGTCTCTGTCTTTACAAATCCCCAGTCCCTCCGTTTCTTCCGGTCTCACCACTCGAATGCTGCACACTTGGTATGCATGTGTTTCACCATTTACTTCTATATAAAACAGGTCACCCTCCTCAAGCTCACCAAGCCTGACAAAGAGTTCTTTCCCCGGAAGTCCTCGGTGTCCTGCCAGGATGCAGTGTGTGTCTGCTTCTCCCGTAAGTGAACTGCCAACTTCCATATGTCCGATTCCCTTTTGGAGTACTTCTTCCGTAGTCCCTTCATAAATCGGAAGCATAACGTCAATCTTTGGAATACTGATTACCCCCATCACACCTTCGTTGGTCTGATGTTCCTGATACTCAGACACAATCTTCTCTTCACTAACTTTGGAAATATATTTTGAGATAAGCGGATAAACACAAAGCAACATACCAAGTACGAATAAAACACGTTTTAATATACCCAACGCGGATCTCCTATCTTTCTATCAATACCACTGTCGAAATATGCATGTGATTTAACCTTTGAAACATTCCATCCGCTTAAGTCCATATACCATTCTGCATGGTACCCCACATTGATAAACATTTCATACATGTCTGTTACATTCGAGACATTCCATTTGCTCAAATCTCCCAAACTAAATGTGGTGGCATTATAAGCAACTTCGGTAAACATCCTATACATATCCGTCACTTTAGATACATCCCATCCACTGATATCTATAACAAAGTTCGGTGTATTCTGAGCGGCATAGCAAAACATACGAACCATTTTTGTGACATTCGATGTGTTTAATTTGTCAAACCCTACCATCGTAAGTTGCGGTGCCAGCCAGCCTAACTTATAAAACATATAAGACATATTTGTCACCTTGGAGGTATCTAATTTGCTCACATCGATATATTCGAGTTCATGAAGATGATAGAACCAATATGCCGTGTTTACCGGTTGTATCACGTCTTCTACAATTACGGTCTTAATACGTCTTGTTTCATACCAATCTCCATCATACCATGGTATCTGTGCAAGTGCTCCGTAGGTCTGTGTATCGAATCCGGTAAATACATCTGTGACTGTCATGCCTTTGTAACTGCTGCCTGCCGTAACCGGTTCTGCCGATTGAATGAATCGCAGCGAAGTATCTTCCGCAATATAGATGGCGTAAGCCTTTGTTTCTTTCCATCTTGCAGTCAGTGTTGTATCGCCTATCGGCATAACATATTTACCCGTATACAGTTTTCCATCGGAATCCTCCCAGCCCGCAAGTGCATAACCTTCTCTCTCAACACTTGGTAATGAAATGGTATCTCCATTACATATCATCTGCGGAGCAACTGTCTGTGTACCTCCATTCACATCGAATGTCAGTTGAAACTCCTTTTTCCCAAGGCTATACTCAAATTCCATCTGCATGGCTGTCTCCAACGCCTTCGTGGTTGTCCACGCACCTCTATTGATCTGAAGATTACAGTTCTTACTGCTATACTCCGCAATCGACATGTCATACAGATTCTCACCTGCCTTTAAGCTTTGTCCATCAAATATAAATGACAGTTGTTTTGTGTCGACCGGTATAGATTCTCCGTTGTCGCACAGTTTCCATCCGTTACATTCGGTCACCTTTATCTTATCAACAGAAATCGGAACTAAGGACTCGTTATCAATGCTAAAATCACTGATGCTGTTTTTTCCTGTTTTTTCAAACACAACGGAAATACTACTCGGTATCGTCACACTCACATTTTCTACAGAGTCTGCTGCATATGCAGAATGACTCATGAAAAACAATGATAAGAAGAGAGCCACTACTGCGACAAATCCCTTCTTCTTCCCTCGGGCGAAAGAAAACAGTCCGGCTAAAACAGCTACACCAATTGCCAGCAAGTATCCTCCTGCCTTCTTATCATCTCCGGTCTGTACACCCTTTCTATCTTCTGCCTCATGTGTATATTCTGCTTTCCTCGTTTGCTCATTAGTCCCATCCCCACTTCCTTCCGGAATGTCAGAGCCTTCAATTGCAATCTGCACCTCTGTCGACATAGAATTGGATGCACTTACAAGCGCACCAACTGATAGACAGGCAATGAGCAAAACGAACATGTTACCCAAACACTTCTTTATTCTTTTCATCATCTCACCTCTATTGTAAGAGGGAATGCGGAGGATACATTCCCTTCCTCCGCATAACCCACTTTGATTTTGCACTCATGCGTTCCCTTTGTCAGCTCTTTCTCCAGTTCGATTTGATTCATCTCATATCCCGGTTCTATTTTCTTAGACACATACACACTCTCACCGGTTTCATCGAATATTTCAAATATAATCGGATAATGGTTGTTTTGAATGTTTTTGACATTAAATCTTTCACTGACCGTTCCTTCAAAAATCGCCTTTGCAGAATAATTGACGTTCATTTTTCCTTTTTCTACAATGGCATTGAGTTCCGCCTGTCTGTCGGATACATCAATCGCCTCAATGCGATTGACGTTCTCCTCATATTCTGACACAGCTAATTCCTGTCCGCATGATTGACACATGACAGCCACAAGAAACAGAAAGAGCACACCGACGCTTATATAGATAATACTATGTTTCTTTCTCGTTCTGTTCATTGCTTACCACCTCTTAGTTAAATGCAAAATTAAGTGTCATGAAAAATGCTTTTGCTGACGCAGTTGTCTCTGTAAAGGCTCCTCGTTCTACACTAAAGTTCAGAGTCTTCTCTGTTCCTGCTGCAATGCAAATGTCGTTTGGTTCAAAGCTTGCATTTCCCACTTCATTTTCAGTACCGCTTTTTGGCTCCACAAGCTGCATGGTTCCTGGTACACCCACAAAGAATTTCACCGCTTTACCGTTGACACTCTGTGTCTTGACAATCGAGGAATCATTTACCACTGTCCATCCGCTGCCATTGCTATTTAAATTCACGTTGGTTATATGAATACCTGCAAGTGCGCTTACATTTTCAATGCTCCAATTATCCGGAATTGTATTACTTCCGTCTGCATTGAAAACGATTGGCAATGTAGACGGAACGGTGACTGATACATTCATATCGGTTGGCTCGATTGCAATTTTGACCTCAGAAACAGGTCCCGCTGCATAGGTAGGTGCTGCTGTTCCTAAAATGACTGTGATTGATAATACTGCTGCTAATAATACTTTTACTTTTTTCATAATATTTTTTCTCCTTTTTCTTGTTTTTTCTCTTTTTTGTGTAGGTACAGGCTCATTCCGCACAATGCCATTCCGGCAATATTCATAAGTATTGCTGCGCTAGAGCCGGTCTTCGGAAGGACATATTCCACATCATTGATGATGTCGAGATTCACTTCCCGGTTGTCTTCTGTTCCGGAAATATTCTCATACTCTTTTCCGTTAACAAAACATGTAAACTCGTTGTTTTCCGGTGTGGATGTTGTAAATATCTGATAAACAAATGCCTCACCGTCTTCTCTTATTTCCATCTTGTATCCTGCCGGGGCTTTTGTTTCCTTTAAATAATAATTCTTCTCAAGTGAAAGACCTGAGAGCTCAAGAATACCGTTTTCGTCCGTGATGCCCCGCTTCACTTCCTTAAGGCATTCTTCATCTTCATAAAGTGCAAACTCCGCACCTTTGAGTTTGTGTCCGTAATTGTCACTCTTACAGATAATCAGATTTAATTTTATAAATGTTTCTGCAACAACCGGTGCCTCATAAGTTGCTACATGTGCTGCATCTCCGTTTGACGTAATCTGTCTCACATATACCGTTTCATTCAGCAAATATCCTTCGGATGCCTTTATCTCTTGAATTACTAATGTTCCAAGCGGCATCGCCTCGTATAATTCATTCCCTGCTACCAGATAATCTTTTTGATACCTAATGGTACCGCTTTCATCTGTCTGAAACACCCAGTTTTTTGTCGGGGCTTGTTCCAAACTTGCGGGATCCACGCCTTCCTGCCATAGCCCTGCATAGTAGCGGACACGGAAATGTGCCCCTTTGAGTTTCGCACTGCCCTGTGCTTCATTTCGATTCGTTTCTGCGTCTACCTTTTGCACCAGAATGTCAATTGGATTGGTTTGTGGCACATCCGTGAAGTTAAGTGTCGTTGTCTGCTCTGCCGTTATAGTAAACTGAGTGACTTCCTGATTTTTGGCAAAACCGCGTGGCGACACATTTTCACGTGCGTAATATGTACCTGCCTCCAGTTCCAAGGTGTTCATCTTTCCGTTCGCATCTGATATCAAAGTTCCTACTCTTGTACTTTCGTCCAAAGAGGAACCGGAATAGATTCCGTACTCTGCTCCTTCTAAAGAATAGCAAGCATTTCCATTATGTAGTTGTGTGTTGGATGAATATTTGATTCCTGTTACATATCCGTTTTTCTCCATCTCATAGAATGCAAGGTTCTGCATCGCATCTGAGGCCGTAATCGCCAGATAGGCTTTGAAATTACTTGGCGGAGAAGGATATTTAGATGGGTTATTCACTATGTCCCAGTAAAACGCATCATATTTTGCGCTTGCTCCGGTTACTGATTCCCCGATATTTGCATCTGATACCGCTATTGCGGTTAAGACATGTGCTTTCTCGTCGGTTCCAAGGGTGTTTTGCGGTCCATTGTAACCATAATAGAGAGCTTTTCTAAGCACATCATTTGTACATGGAACAATTTCGTTTACCGTTGTTCCAACGGTGGGCCAAGACTTGTTATACTGTGCACAAAATGCATGAATTCCATTGACGTAATATCGTCCGGTACTGATTCCCCAGGTAATCTTCTGATAACCGGTCACAGTTCCCGCGGATGCATTTGCATTGGTTGCGCTGCCTACAGTCAACAAAAATACAATGGCCAAAAGTAATCGTGACAATAATCTTTTGTCCTTATTCAATTTTCTTCCTCCTTTTTGCTAGCAACTAACAAAAATAGATACAATCATCCTATCATTCCACCCTTCTGTATGAAATTCTGCTCGTTTTGGATACTTGGGACGATACTCCCAATGAAATAAGATTTGCTCTTCGACGAGTGTCTTTACTATAATCGTAATTTTTCCTACTGTCAACAACTTTTTGATTTTTTCTGCTTTTTGCTCACACTTTTCTGCTTTTTACGTCGAAAATGGGTATAGAGCACTTGCAACCTACATTCTATACCCACTAACAACAAATTTTGCCCCTAAAAACACGCACAACTCTGCAATGCATTCCTTACTGCAATCCTTCTAACTCCTGAATCCACACATTTACACATGCATCACTCGGCATGCGAAGTCCGCCTCTTGGCGATACATCCACACTTCCAACCTTTGGTCCGTCCGGCAAGCAAGAACGTTTGAACTGCTGGCTGAAGAATCTCCAGTAGAACTTCTTGAGCCATTTCAATATCGTCTCATCATCATAAGTTCCTGCGAACGCATACTTCGCAAGCCTGTAAATCTTGCTCGGAGCAAAGCCGAAACGAAGCACATAGTACAGATAGAAGTCGTGAAGCTCATAAGGTCCAACCAAGTCCTCTGTCTTCTGTGCGATTTCACCATCCTTCGGTGGGAGAAGTTCCGGACTTACCGGTGTGTCAAGCACATCGTAAAGCACATCGCTCAGTTCTTTATCTTCGCAGGTATCTGCGTAATATCTAACCAGATGACGCACCAAGGTCTTAGGAACTGAGCCATTGACACCATACATCGACATATGGTCTCCATTGTAGGTTGCCCATCCAAGTGCCAGTTCTGACATGTCTCCGGTACCGATTACCATACCGCCTGTCATATTGGCAATATCCATCAGCACCTGTGTACGTTCTCTCGCCTGTGCATTTTCAAAGGTTACATCATGCTTATCTTCCGGTTGACCGATATCTCTAAAATGTGTGCGAACTGCATCCTTGATGTTCACTTCACGGAGGTTTGCACCAAGCTTCTGTGTCATCTTGCAGGCATTCTGATACGTTCTGTCCGTTGTACCAAAGCATGGCATCGTTACACTCTCAATCTTGTTTCGTGAAATTCCCAGCATATCAAATGCCTTTGCAACCACCAGAAGTGCCAAGGTCGAATCAAGTCCTCCTGATATTCCGACAACTGCACTGTCACAATGCGCATGCTCCAGGCGCTTCTTAAGTCCCATCGCCTGAATCATGAAGATTTCCTCGCAGCGATTCTCTCGGTCCGTCTTATCACTTGGAACAAACGGCATCGCCTCAACAGTTCTTGTGAGTGCTGTCTCTTCTACCGCCAATGAAAATGGAACCTCAATCGCATCCTGACGGTCCTCCATCTCCTGGAAGGTCGTATTTCTGCTGCGCTCTGCCACTAATTTTTCTATATCAATCTCACTGTAAATGGTCTCATTCACAAAACGGCTGGATTCATTCAGTACCACTCCGTTTTCCGCAATCACGTTATGACCGCCGTAAACCAAGTCTGTCGTGGATTCTCCTTCGCCTGCATTTGCATAAATGTATCCGGCAATCAATCTCGCAGATTGTCCCGTAATCAGCTTCTGACGGTAAGTATCTTTTCCGACAGCCTCCGCACTTGCAGAACAGTTTACAATCACAGTTGCACCTAAAAGTGCTGCCTCCACACTCGGTGGAATCGGTGCCCACACGTCCTCGCAAATCTCCGCAGATACCACTAAGTTCGGCATCTCATAGCAGGAATACAGAATCTTCGGTCCAAATGGAATCTCATCTCCTTCGTACCAGATCCAATCTGCTTTCTTTGGTCCCGGCTGGAACTGTCTCATCTCATAACCTTCGCCGTAGTTTGGCAAAAATGTCTTGGTTGTAAGACCGAGAAGTTCCCCGCGACTGATTGCTGCGGCTACGTTATACACTTTGTTGCGAACCACATAAGGAAGGCCCACGAAAACAAGCACATCTTTTCCTTCGGTATGTGCCACAATCTTACGAAGTGCATCTTCTGAAGCCTTCAAAAGTGCACTCTGTGCGAATAAATCTCCGCAAGTATAACCTGTTACACAAAGCTCCGGAAATACAACTATTTTTGCACCATTGGCAACAGTCTCGTCAATCTTTTTGCAAATTTCCTGTGCGTTATACTCTACATCAGCAACTCTTACATTTGGAGTCACTGCTGCCACTTTTACAAATCCCTGTCTCATAATCAAAGCCCCCTATCTGCTTTTCTTCAAGATTTCCTTTAGTTCTTCTACCGTAAACGGATAACTGGTATTGCAGAAATGACAATGCATCTCTATCTCTTTTCCATCATCAATCATTTCCTGAATGTCTTTTCTGCCGATGCTAATCAGTGCTTTCTCCACGCGCGATTTTGAACAGTTACACTTAAACTGCGTTTGCATCGTATCTGTGAATTCTACATCCATTCCTTCCAGAACGGTCTCTAATATCTGCTCCGGTGTCATGCCTTTGTCAAGCATACTTGTCACCGGCTCTAACTTTGCAATATTTTCTTCGAGTTTTGTCACAACCTCGTCTTCCACAAACGGCATCACCTGAATGATAAATCCTCCTGCCTGCTTTACGGTGTTGTCCTTCTCCATCAAAACTCCAAGTCCAACAGATGACGGAACCTGCTCAGATGTTGCAAAATAATAGGTCAAATCCTCTGCAATCTCGCTTGTTGTAAGGATCGTATCACCAACGTAAGGCTCTTTGAGTCCCATATCCTTGATAACACTTAAGACACCCAATCCAAGTGCCTTTGCCACATCTAATTTTCCTTTTTCACTGGCCGGCAAAATCACCATCGGCTCTTCCACAAATCCTTTGACATTACCATTCACATCGGCTGTCACGGTAAGTCCCTTAATCGGGCCGTCACACTGAATCTTGATGGTCAGTAAGTCCTTCTCATTCTTCATCATGCTTCCCATCATGGCTCCTGCTGTCAGAAGTCTTCCGAGTGCCGCTGTCGCAACCGGGCTTGTCCCGTGCGCTGCACGCGCTGTCTCTACTACATCTCTTGTTGTCGCTGCAAATGCACGCACCTGACTGTTTGCGGCAGTTGCTCTTACAATATAATCACTCATGTTATTTTCCTTTCTCCCTCGCAATTACATAGATACGCTCACTTTCCTTTGTGGGTTGTTTTCGCGTAAACGCATCATATGCTGTAATATATTCCAAACCGGATTCTTCCACTAATCCTTTGATGGTATCCAATTCATACGCCTTCTGATAATGCATCTCCTGATACTTGCGATACAAATCAGAATCCTGATCTTTGATAAAAAGACTCAATTCATATTCGTTAATCTGCTCATCTTCATAATAGTAATTATCCCAGATGAAGCTACAGTCTTCTCTGTCTTCTGCAATCGTCTGATTGCCAAGCATTTCTCGATACTTATAGACTGTATTAAAATCAAAAATAAAGATTCCCTTCGGATCCAGATAATTATTCGCCAGTCGGAAAACCTCCAGCAAATCCTCTTCCTCTGTGATGTAATTGATAGAATCACAGATGCTTACAATCGCTTTCACGGTTCCGTAAAGTTCGAACTCTCGCATATCCTGTAAGAGATACAGAATATCATGTCCGGACTTTGCACGTTTCTCCATCGCAATCTCAAGCATCTCTTCTGCATTATCTACGCCAATCATATCATAGCCTGCTTTCGCAAGAAACTCCGTCATATTGCCGGTTCCGCAGCCGAGGTCTAATACAAGGCCATCACTGATTCCATATTCTTTTAACAAATCTACTAAGTATTCTGCCCACTCTTCGTATGGAATATTATCCATGAAGGTGTCGTAGACAGAAGCAAAACTTGTGTATGCGTCCATAGAAAATCTCCTTATCCTATGAATTGTATCACAGAAATAAGGAGATGTCCAATTGTATGTTGCGTAACTTTGTGTCAAGTAAACACTGATACAAACGATATTACACTTCAACTTGATATTTTTCAATCATCGCCTGATAAAACTCAGGGTCAGTAGTTAATTTTGGGATTGCTTCAAGTTCACCATCCGCAGTCATTTTTTGGATTAATGTAAATACACTTGTTTGCGCTCGTTTTTTTCCATCGTCATATAACATTTTACCTAATCTTGTCATCTTAATTTCCTCCTTTAACTGTTCCATTTCAACTGAATCTAAAAATTTATCTGCCATAATATAAATCACTGCCTCAACTTTCCGAATGACTTCCGCATCTTTAATAGTTGCCTGTCTAGTAATATCATATGCCGTCGATATACGCTCCTTTTGTGACATTGTACCACTCATGAGTGGACAGAGTACAAGTGGTAACAAATCTGTTTTTGTAATCTCTACACCTGTACTTACTTTTTGTTTCAATTCGTCAATCACTATGTCAGCATTTTTGTTTTGCATCATAATTGGAACAATGCGATAAGTATTCACACCTTCTGTATATTCTGTCATCGGATTCTTAATTACTCCCGAAAACAAAACATATGTGGTGACGGCCTTGTTATGCCTAAGACTTAATTGGGCTTCGTATACACGAAAACGTTTAAGCCCTGCTATGCCTTCATTAGTACTCTGAAATTCGAAATGTTTAATTGTATTATCTTCCATCAGATAATTAAAATCTTCAAATCCTTTTTTTAGTTCTAAGTGAATCTCTTCTGTAGGTAAAACACTAACAACATTTCCTTCGATGTTCAGCATAGGCATAAGTTCATCTTTGAAAAACTGTGCCGTTACTTTAAGTGCAACATCTTCATGCTTTGAAAGGCTTGAGGGCTCTCGTGTAAAGGGCAATTGCATATTTAATGCGGGTTTCTTTTGTTTTTTCTTTTTCTTCATATGTATCCTTTCCGTAAAAACATATAAAGAAACTATCTACTAGCATTTTAACGTAATTTAACACCATAGACAACGGATTTTTACTATTTTTAATAATATTCGCTTGTCTTTCTTGGAATAACCTCAGATGTTGAGATGATATTCTAGAAAATATTGAAGTTTTGATTTTTATTGAAATGTGATAGTTTCCCTATATAGAACCATCGTCCAAGTGGATTTTTAGTATAATATGCATCGCACGTAGCTGTCAAGTATCAATTTGCTATAATTGTAAGTTGACTTACCTATCATATCCTTTTTTTGTGGACAACTCTCAGCAAAATATGGTAAATTATAATCGTAAAAAATTTAAAGGAGGAGTATTTTTATGAGATTTGATTACATGCATCCCGCTGATCAGCTTATCATGATTATGGAACGAATCTATACCCATGGCATGACTACAACCAGCGGTGGCAACCTATCTATCATGGATGATAATGGTGATATCTGGATTACACCTAGCGGTGTTGACAAAGGTTCTTTGACAAGACAAGATATCATGCAGGTGAAACCTGACGGAACCATTATTGGTATTCACAAACCTTCCGTTGAATTACCTTTCCATGCACATATTTATAAAATCCGTCCGGATATTAAAGCAGTTCTTCACGCTCATCCACCTGCACTTGTTGCATTCAGCTTGGCAAGAAAGGTGCCTGAGGCTTACCTTACCACAGCATCTGCCACCATTTGCAGTAATGTGGGTGTTGCAGGATATGCAGTTCCAGGTTCAGATAAACTCGGCAAACAGATTGCAGAACAGTTTGAAGCAGGACATGACATTGCCATGATGTGGAATCACGGTGTTGTTATTGGTTCTGAATCTTTATTTGAAGCCTTTAAGAAATTCGAAACTTTGGAAACTTTGGCTAAGCTTCAGATTGATGCCGGTAGATTAAATAAGAAAATGAAGGTCCTCACACAGCTTGAACTTGATACATCAGGTTCTAACCAGATGCCTCTCTTAGAGACATTTATTCCTAAGACGATTTCCAGTGAGGAAAAAGCCGCAAGACGTGAAATGGTTAAGCTGATAAAGAGAGCTTATTCTCAGAGACTTTTCGGAGCTACACAGGGTACTTTCTCACAGCGCCTAAGTGATGGTTCATTCATTATTACACCTTACAGAATTGACCGTGCATACTTAGAGCCTGAAGATATCGTTCGTATCCAGAATGGACGTTGCGAAGATGGAAAGACACCATCCAGATCCGTTCTTTTACATAAGACGATTTATGACTTGCATCCTGAAATCAACTCTCTTATCTTAGCACATCCACCATACATTATGGCGTTTGCTATTACAGATTCAGAGTTTGATTCAAGAACAATCCCTGAGAGTTACATTATGCTCAGAAAAGCACAGAGGGTGCCTTTTGGCGAGTCATATAACAATATATTAGGCGTATCCAAGAGATTTTCACCGAGTTGCCCTATGCTTATTTTCGAAAACGATTCCGTGATGGTATCAGGAACCAGTCTGATTAACGCATTCGACAGACTTGAAGTAGCTGAATTCTCTGCTCATTCTATCATTGCCGCCAATGGCGTAGGTGAAATTGTCACCATCAATGATGAAGAGACAAAAGAGATTGAGATAGCATTCAACCTTGAAGACTAATTCAAAAGGCATATCAGCCCACGCTGATATGCCTTTCCTTATACCCTACTTATTTAATCTCATGAATCCATCCTTCCGGAGCTTCGATTCTTCCCATCTGAATTCCGGTCAATGTATCATATAATTTCTTTGTAATCGGTCCCATTTCTTCCATTCCACTCGGAAGACAGATCTCTGTACCGTGATCAACAATCTTTCCAACTGGAGAAATAACAGCTGCTGTTCCACAGAGACCGCACTCAGCAAAATCTTTCAATTCGCTTACGTATACTTCTCTCTCTTCCACTTCCATACCGAGATATTCTTTTGCAACATAGCAAAGTGAACGTCTTGTGATAGATGGGAGAATTGTATCTGATTTTGGAGTTACGAGTTTACCATCTTTTGTGATAAAGATAAAGTTCGCTCCACCCGTCTCTTCTACCTTCGTTCTTGTAGCAGAGTCAAGATACATATTTTCATCATACCCCTGATGATGTGCATCTACAATTGCATGTAAGCTCATCGCGTAGTTAAGACCTGCCTTGATGTGTCCAGTTCCATGCGGAGCCGCACGGTCAAAGTCACACACACGGATTGTAATCGGTTTTGCACCGCCCTTGAAGTATGGTCCTACCGGTGTTGCAAAGATACGGAACTGATATTCATCAGCCGGTTTCACACCGATAACCGGATTACTACCGAACATATATGGACGAAGATACAGTGTTGCACCTGAGCCATACGGTGGAACAAAGTCTGCATTTGCAGCTACTACCTGTTCTACTGCCTCTACAAATCTGTCAACCGGGAATGCCGGCATCTCCAATCTCTTTGCACTGTCAACCATTCTCTGTGCATTGAGGTCAGGACGGAATGTTACGATGCGTCCGTCTTCTGTTCTATATGCCTTCAGTCCTTCGAAAATGGTCTGTGCATACTGGAGAACACCTGCACACTCGCTGAGAACAATGTTCGCGTCCTCTGTGAGTACACCTTCATCCCATGCGCCATCTTTAAAATTCGATACATATCTTTTGTCTGTCTGGATATAGCCAAATCCTAGGTTTGACCAATCAATCTGTTTATTGCTCATGTCTTAATCCTCCATTTTATACAACTGTTCGCATCCCACTTATGCGCTACCGTTGTGTCATGTTTATCGCTTCAATTCCAACGCTTCCACCACGTACAACTTCAATATTCTGGAATTCTTCTTTCATCAACTTGATGATTGCATCATTCTTTGTTGCAGAGTGAACGAATTCCAATAATAGGCTGTCTTTTCCATAATCCACGATTCGTGCTTGGAAAGACTGCGCTATCTGGAACAACTCTTCTTTCTCATGTCTGCTGATTTTCTTCACCTTTACATAGAGAAGTTCTTTCATGCAGACAGAGCAGTCGGTAAAGTCTACTACCTTGATAACTTCTACCATCTTGTTGAGTTGCTTTTTAATCTGTTCAAATGTCTCATCATCGCTGGATGTCGCAATTGTCATTCTTGATACAGTTGGGTCTTCTGTCGGACCTACGGTAAGGCTGTCAAGGTTATATAACTTTCCGGAAAAGAGCCCAGAAATCTTAGGAAGTACACCGACCTGATTCTCTACGAATAACGAAATCCATCTTTTTTTCATTGTCCCATTCATCGCTCAAGTCCTCCTTCCTAACAATCCATAATGAGTTCTTCTAATGTTCCGCCCGGTTTTACCATCG
>JAZQSP010000155.1:0-1499 GCA_045630205.1 Faecalimonas sp.
GTTGTAAAGAATATCTTGAACGTAAAGACAAGGAGGCAAAGTGATGATAGACTGGAACGACCAATATTACCACCGATGCGAATATTGCAAGCATTGCGGCCCTACCACTACAACAAATAGCGGTGATGGGCCGATACACAAGTGTTGGTGCAAGTTGGACGGAATACCTGGCCCGTTGCATGACTACTATGGAAACGCATGTAGCCGATGGGAGCATACTACGTTTTTTGACAAGGAGGAGAAGTAATGTGCGAATACTGCGAAGGATGACAAAGATGAAAAAGAGACCTGTTAAACTTACCGAGCCTAGGCGTGTCAAGTTTGACTTTGATACGCTTTGTAGGTTTGACATGAAAAAGGCTGTGATGATTTTATTGAACAAACTAACAAAACAAGGAGTTATAAAATGATGTTGTACGCAATAATCTTAATCAATGTGATAATTGACATTATCGTTTTCTATGAATTGTACAAAAAGTTGAGCAATGTAAATATGAACGTCTCAGAAAAGCACTCCAGAGTTGAATATATAATGAAAAAGATGGATGCTATTATGAATGAATGGTTTAGATTACAAGAAAAAGAATTAAAGACTAATAATTGCGGTTTTACTTATGGAATATTCCCTACAAGTGACAAGTATTACCACGATAATGAAAGAAAGAAGGAACTGGAACGAATAAGGACAAAGGAGCTCATTGAGGGGACATATAGGAATACAGAAGAAATCAAGAAACTTTTGACCGATAACCTAATCAAAAAGGAAAAGGAAAAAATGAAGTGCTGCAAGTGCGGAAAGAAGATTGAAGGCAACGCCACCTACATACGGATGGAGAACGCCACGAACAAGGATTTGAACAAGTTGATGGCGGTCTGCAACGATTGCGGGTACGGGTTCATCAACAAAGGAGCGGAAATCGACCCGATTCTGCTGAAAGAAAATTAACAAAATTTTACATATACACTATTGACAATTAGTATTCAATAGTGTATATTTGAGACATCAACTGATAAATAACAAGGAGCAATTATGGTATATTTTGACATTGAAATAAACTTTGATGAAAAAGTAGAAGGCAACCTTGCTAACTCTACACTCAACGTGCGTGGTGAATCTTTCTATTCGGCATACGATAAGTTGAGGACTACCATGAATCCGTTCGCTAAAATAAAAAACGTATATGTATGGTATATTGGAGATTCTCAAGGACATCTTGTTGTATTGAAGTACGATGTATATAACGAAACGCAATTCAAGAAATTGGTATCAAAGGAATTTTACAAGGTATGATTCGCACGCACCAAGTCACGAAGAACGGATGCACGCTCACCATCAACTACGAAAACGAACGCTGCTTTCCGTCCGCTACGGGTAAAGTCCCGAAGAAACTGCAAAAGGCCATTGACAGACTACGTGGGCAGATGATGCCTCCAGAACACGTTCTCGCCATGCTGAAATACGAATTTTAACCATTACAAAACAAGAGGTAATTATGGAA
>JAZQSP010000156.1:0-1617 GCA_045630205.1 Faecalimonas sp.
CAGACGGCCGACCCAATCTCAATGGGCTTTGCCCAGGCGATGCCTTACCCATTCTCTTAGGGGGCTGCACCCCCTGGCGAAGCCACACCCTTGCAACCGATTCAAAAAATATCAATCTTGCAGCTGCGGCTGCTGCGTTTGATATTTTTCAAATCGGCTTTTTGCTCCTGCTCCAACATGAGAAAAACCCAGGCTTTTGTGGCCTGGGTTTCTTCATTCTTACCGTGTTTATTCTTCTGTCTTTCTGTCCTTTTTATTTTTAATCTTCGAGGCACGGGTTAGAATAGCGATACTCTGTAGATACTATCTGCATAGCTTCCTTTGCATAGCTAAAGCCGCCCCACTCTATGCACGCGTCCTCATAGGCGAGACACTTATAGAGATATTCCTCGCTCAGCTCCCAGTCGTCCTGGGGCCATATACCCGTCCTTTTCATTCTCTCCAGTAGTTCGTATACCTCTTTCTTAGTGCGAAGCACCTCGTTAAAAGTTTCTGCCATATATATTCACCCCTTTATTTACTTAAAAACATGAAAAAATTGAATTAAAAAGAAATATCTCTGTTTTATTGTAGTTTAGGTGCTTATTTTTGAGAGGGCAAAGGAAATCCCTCTATTTAATTTTAATTTCGTGGTGGAAAAGTTTACCGCTGTCCGCTATAATACAGTTAGACAAACTTGAATTTGACGAGGAAAAAATAATGATACCTATTTCTGATATTCTTATCCGCTCAATGAGTGGATATGTGTTTATGATTCCCGTATTCATACTGTATTTCTTGTGGCTCAAAAAATCGGGGAAAGCACAGAGCTTTCTTCATACCGCTACGGTGTTTGTTTTCGGTTATTACCTGTTCGGTCTATTGACTGTGACAGGCATTGGTTTCACCAGCACAATGCGATTTCGCCCAAACATTTCGTGGACACCTTTTGTCAGTATGATAACGGGGCCGATTGATACCATTCTGAATGTTATTCTGTTCGTCCCGTTGGGATTTTTCCTGCCGCTGTTGTACAAGAAATATCACAAAATAAAGACCGTTGCCTTGACTGGCTTCCTGTTCTCTCTGGCTGTTGAATTTGTCCAGATGTTTGGCTGGGGTTCTTCTGATATCAATGACCTAATGACAAACACAGCTGGAGCCTGTGTTGGATTTATTGTCTATTGTCTGTTGTCCAGAATCTTGCCTGTAAATCTGAAAAAACAGCTTCAATCCAGACAGGTTAATGCTTTGGCTGAAGTGCTTCTCTTTACTGTTTGCACATTTGTCATCATGGTCACAGCTCAGACTTGGTTCGTTCATAGTGTTCTGAATATTCCATAAATTCCAATTTGTCTAACAGATTGAATGGCTAAAGTGCCGAACTTTCACCCTACAGATTGACTAAAGAATCCCCCTTATGATATGATTATCCAAACATATCAAAGGGGGATTTTCTATGAAAGCTGTTATCTATGCCCGTTACTCCTCCAGCGCACAGAGAGAAGAATCTATCGAGGGCCAGGTCAAAGAGTGTACCACCTTTGCCGAGCGCAACGGCTATACCATCATTGGCACCTATGCAGATAGGGCCATTTCTGGCACCACGGACAACAGACCCCAGTTCCAGAAGATGAT
>JAZQSP010000157.1:0-22302 GCA_045630205.1 Faecalimonas sp.
TGGTATAATTACAAGGTTAAAAAAGAAAATCTACAAAATCCGCCTGCTTTAGACGGATTTTGTTTTGTGTAGGAGGGAATTAATTATGTGGTTATTTTTCACACTTGCAACTACCATGTTATGGGGTGCAGCGGAACTGTTCTATAAGAAGGGTTCTCACGAAAATGAAAAGTACGGACATTTAAAAGTCTGTGTTTTAGTCGGTGCGGTGATGGGGATTCACGCAGTATTCACACTGCTGACTTCTGATATTGCATATGACCCGATGAATCTGATTGCATATTTGCCGGTTTCATTGTGTTACATATTATCGATGGCATGCTCGTATTTTGGAATTCGATTTATTGAGGAATCGTTAGCGGATCCGATTGAAAATACTGCCGGTGCAATGTGTTCTATTTTATGCGTGATTTTTCTTGGTGAAAAAATTGCACCTCTAGTTTGGGTTGGAATTGCGATTATTGTAATTGGTATTATTGGAGTAACCCAGACTGAACGCAGTGCAGAGGTAAATAGAAAACAAAGATTAGGCAAACGATTAGCTACAGTTGCTTTTGCAATGCCGTTTTGTTATGCAATCATTGACGCATTGGGAAGTTTTCTGGATATCTTCTTTTTGGAAATGGAGACAAGTCCACTGGTTGGCGTAACAGAAGAAAGTATCGAACTGGTTGCAAATATTTCTTATGAGCTGACATTTGCAATCTGTGGCCTGATATTATTTGCATTCATGAAATGGAAACGTGTGAAATTTGAGTTACCAAAGCAGAGAGACAAAGTTCTGGCTGCTGTATGTGAAACGGCCGGACAACTCACCTATGTATATGCCATGAGTGGAAACGGAGCTATTGCGGCACCAATCCTTTCATGCGTATGTGTCGTATCATTATTGCTCTCAAGAATCTTCTTGAAGGAAAAATTGACGAAGAAGCAGTACTTATTTATCTGTATCATTATTGTGGGTATCTTGATGCTTGCAGTAATTGAAGGAGAATAAAATAATAAACATATAACAGCTATGCACATTTGGTAGAGTGCATAGCTGTTTTTGTGTTCTAAACAATATCTATTGTTCACTTTTCAATTTGATTAATTTCCATTTGCCACTGTTATAACGATTCAGCACCAGGCCTGAGCGGATAATCTGGTCTACCGCCAATCCGGCCCAAGCGCCGTATAGCCCAAGTCCCAGTTTTACAAGAATTATGGCAACTGTCGGTCGAATTAACAGAACCGTGACAAATGTAAATATAGCGGTTGCTCTTGTGTCACCAGCACCGCGAAGAGCACCTGCAATGATAAACTGTGCACTTTGGAACGGTTGTAAGAACGCCACAAAAAACATGATGCGTCCGCCTATCTCGATAATATCAGCGTCGCTATTATATAAACCTACAATCTGACTGCCGAATAAAGCAAAGGTGCAGGCAAGTAATAGTGAAAATGCAAGGCCGACTTTTCGTGTCCGACTGCAGTATGCCTGCGCCATATCCGTTCTGCGTTTGCCGAGTGACTGTCCCATTAGTGTAGTTGCAGACACGGCAAAGGCTTGACCTGTCATGAATGATAGTGCCTGAATGTTCATGCATACCTGATGCGTTGCATAGGCTGTTGTGCCAAGTGAAGCAACCGTCTTTGCAAAGATAATCATTCCGGCACGCATGAGTAGCTGTTCGACCATAGCAGGAAAACCAATGTGAAGCATATTGCCAAGAACGATTTTATCAGGTTTAAATCCTAACTTGAATTCCAACTTCAAGAAACCATTTCCTCGAAGAATCACTCCGAATGCCATCAAAAATGCTACGACCTGCCCAATGACAGTTGCAAGAGATGCACCTGCGACACCGAGTTCCGGGAATCCGAGATTACCGTAAATGAGTATCCAGTTAAAAATAACATTGACTAGATTGGCAATCAGGTTATAAATCATACTAGTCTTCGAATCACCGACAGCTCGTAGAGCGGCAGTGATAGTACTGGTCAAGGCAAAACTTAAGAAACCGATCATCTGAATCTGTAGATACTGTGTTGCCCACTGCGTAACGATTTCTTCTGTGGAACCCATGAATATTACCATTGGTCTTGCAAACAAGTATCCCAAGATGGAAAGAATCACTGTTGCACAGAAGGTAAAGAGTAATCCTTGTCGAACAACCAGATTCGCTTGGTTTTTATCGTTTGTCCCACGGTTTCTTGCAATTAATGCCGTAACACCTGTGTTCATGGCAACAAATGCAGTCATAAGAAGGAATTTTGGCTGAGTGGTTAAGCCTACCGCAGCCAGTGCCTGCGTCCCAATCTCAGGATGTGCCTTTCCACCCATGGAACCAACCATCATAAGGTCTACCATGGAAGCTAATTGCGTAAGTAATAATTCCACAAAACTTGGCCATGCAATCCGAATAATATCTTTATATAATTCCTTGGATTTTACTCCTTCAGGAAGCGTTTTACTCACTTTTAAATCATCGGAAATAGATTCATCTCCATAAGGGAGTCTGTCCAAAGTCGTCTCTAATTTCATATCTGATTTCAACTTTATCACCTTCTTTTTCTATCCTGGATAACATTATAGTTTATTGACCTCAAACATTCAATATGGTATCATAAATCCACTAGAAAAAGATAGGAATAAGGTTATGATTCAAGTAGAAAAATTATCTTATGGATTTCCAGACAAGGAATTATATAAAGAAGTTTCATTTACCCTAGAAGATGGCGTGCACTGCGCCTTTATTGGGAGTAATGGCACAGGTAAAACAACTCTTGTTGACATGATGATGCACCCAGATGAGTATCTTTATGATGGGAAGATTGTCCGCGATACGAATTGTCGGATTGGATATGTAAGTCAGTTTTTAAAAGAAGAGAAGAATCAGGATATCACGGTGTTTGCATTCTTAAGTGAGGTGTTTGTGAAGAATCAGGAGGAGACTACACGCGTCTGTGAGCAGATGGCAACCGCTGAGGATTTGGAACCTGTATATGAGGAATATCAGAGACTGATGGATGAGTTTCAGGCGATGGATGGAGACAACTATGAGAGCAACATCCGCAAGCAACTCAAGGTGGTAAGCATGCAACAACATGAGCAGACACAGTTATCACAGCTCAGTGGTGGCGAGTATAAGCTTTTACATGTCATGAAAGAAATGTTGCTGCAACCGAATCTTCTGGTAATGGATGAACCGGATGTGTTCTTGGATTTTGACAATTTAAATGGACTTTGTGAATTGATTAATTCATATAAGGGAACTTTACTTGTGATTACACACAATCGCTATCTTCTCAATCATTGTTTTGATAAGATTTTACACCTTGAAGATACAGATATACAGGAATTTGACGGGAATTATGTAGATTATAATTTTGCGCTTCTTCAGAAGAAGATTGAGTTGCAAGAGAAAGCAGCAAAAGATAAAGAAGAGATTGCAAGAAATGAAGAGATTGTTGACCGTATGCGTACGGCTGCCACAGTCGCAAGTATCGCAGCTCTTGGAAGAGCCGTGCATGCAAGGCAGACACATTTGGACAGACTCCGTGCAAGACAGATTAAAGAACCGTTTTTGGATGTGAAGATGCCGGAGATTGTACTTCCGGAAGTGGAAGCGGATCCGGAAAAGGTAGTGCTCAGCGTCTGGGACTATGAGGTTGCATTTGATGAACTTTTGTTATCTGATGTATGCTTTGAACTCCATGAGGGAGAGAAGGTTGCGATAGTCGGATCAAATGGAACTGGTAAAACGACACTTCTTCGAGATATTTATAAAAACAGACATCCGGCGATTACCATTGGAGAAGGTGTGAAGGTTGGATTCTTGTCTCAAGTTTATACAGAGGACAATGCCAAACAAGATGATTGGCTTTCAGGCGGCGAGCAGAACCTGGCACAGATTGAAGAAATCTGTAACAGTAATGCCAATTTGCTTTTGCTTGATGAACCGACCAGTCATTTAGACACCAATTCACAGATTGCATTAGAAAAAGCGATTAATGAATACAAGGGTGCTGTTTTGATGGTATCTCATGATTTTTATAATATTGTACACTGTGCTGATTACGTGCTTTTTGTTGACGACAAATCCATTCGCCGTATGCGAATTCGTTCATTTAGAAAAATGATATACGAGAATCATTTTGATAAAGATTATTTAGAGCTGGAACAGAAGAAAAAGGAGTTAGAAACACGTATTACAAATGCACTGAAAAGCTCAGATATCAAGACGGCAAAACAACTTTGTGAGCAGTTAGGAGAGGTGGTTGAGAAGTTATGCAGAACATCCCAAAATTAAAGTCCGTTTGTGTCAGCTGCATGTTAAATAGCAGAATCAATCAATTTCCGGGGGATGCATCGGAAGAAAAGAAAGTAGAGTATATGACAAGGGTTCTCAAAGAACTCGGTGAGATGAAGGATTCACACGGACCTGTGCTGGCAACAAGAAATATTGTGAAACTTCAAGAGGAATTGTTTGGAAAGAAGCAGAACTATAGTGAATTGAAAAGTAGGTTCAATCAGTTTGTAATGGAAAAAGTACCATTTCTTAGAAGTGAGATTGATAAGGCAGATGACTCTCTGAAGCGTGCTATTCAATACGGAATTGTAGGTAATTATATTGATTTTGCAGTAATGGAGCATGTGGATGAAAAGCAGTTGGTACAGCTTTTTATTGATGCGGCAAAATACGTGTTGGATGAAGCAACCTATCAGTCTATGAAGAAAGATGTTTGTAACGCGAAGAAAATCGTGTATTTATTGGATAATTGCGGCGAAGTTGTCATTGACAAGTTGATTATGGAAGTGATTCAGAGACTGAATCCTCAGGCAGATATTACGGCTATTGTCAGAGGCGAGGAAGCCATGAATGATGCAACGATGGAGGATGCCGAGCAGGTTGGACTTAAGGACTTGGTTCATGTCATTGGAAACGGAAGTGATATACTCGGAACATGCCTGAAATACATCTCAGAGGAGGCAAGAAATGCTATAGACGAAGCAGATGTGATTCTCTCTAAAGGACAAGGAAATTTTGAGACGCTGCTTGGATACGATAAGAATATTTATTATATCTTTCTGTGTAAATGCGAGATGATTGCAGAGATGTTTGGGGTGCCAAAGTTTAGTCCGATGCTGGTGAAAGAAAATAGTTGATAATGTTGTTTTGGAGTGTTATACTCCTCATATCAAAGTAAATAAGAACATGATAGGTGTCATACGAGATTCAATCTTGGTATGGTGAAAAGGGAAGCAGGTGTGAGTCCTGCACGAACTCGTCGCTGTAACGTGGGAGTTTTGCTTCATTGATGTCACTGGTGTTAACCGGGAAGACGAAGCAAGGTGTTGATTACGAAGTCAGAAGACCTGCCTATGATGGTACTGGAAGACCACGAGTAATTGGTTAGTACATGATGAAGAAACTCTAGTTTTCTTTTGGTGTTACGACCTTTTGTTTGTGTGCGCGAACAAAAGGTTTTTTTATTTGCTTCTGATAAATAACCAAAAGAAAAGGAGAAGAGAAAAATGAACAAAAAGAAAGTAATACTGGGCTCCGGAATTCTTGTCGTTTTGATTGTAGCGATGATGCTAATCTGGACAAATTTTCGTGAGAAGCCGGTAGAAGGAAGCAAGGCTATTACCATCGAGGTGATAGACAGTAAGGAGAAGTCTAAAGTATACGAATTACAAACGGATGCGCAGTATCTCATCGAAGCAATGGAGGAAGCTAAGGAACAGGGACTTACTTATGAAGGTGAAGAAGGTCAATATGGACTTAGCATCAGCACGGTGAATGGTGAGCGTGCAGACTACACATTGGATGGTGCTTACTGGAGTTTCAACGTGAACGGAGAATATTGTAACTACGGCGTGTCAGAACAGCCGGTAGAGGATGGAGATGCATTTGAAATTGTCTATACAAAAGCAGAGTAATGGTTTATCAGCAAGAGATATCACAATCATGGCGCTTATGGTTGCAATTATAGAAGTCAGTAAAGTGGCATTAGCGCAGATTCCAAATGTGGAACTTACAAGTTTTTGGATTATCATGTTTACGTTGTATTTCGGGAAACGAATCTTTTATGTGATACCTGCATTCATACTCTTGGAAGGTATGATGTACGGGTTCAATTTATGGTGGATTATGTACCTGTATGCATGGCCGTTGTTGGCTGTGGTAGTTTTGCTTCTTAGAAAGATGAATACGGCGTGGGACTGGAGTTTTGTTTCCGGATTATTTGGTCTTTCATTTGGATTTCTATGTGCAATACCATATATTTTTACAAGTGGATTTGCAGGAGCAGTTACCTGGTGGATAGGAGGAATTCCTTGGGATTTGGTGCATGGAATTGCGAATTTCATTATTATGCTTGTTCTGTATAAGCCGATGAAACTTGTGATGGCAAAGATGCAGAATATTAGCATAGAAAATTAAGGAAAGTGGGCTTTTCCACTTTCTTTTTTTGTGGAACGTGCTATACTTTGAAAATGAGGATACAGTAACACAATACGATATAGAAAAGAGATGACTTGAGATGTCTAAAGACAAAGTAAAAAATTATCAAATGGATATGTGTAATGGTCCGATATTAAAAAAGATGTTACTTTTTACAATCCCGCTGATATGCTCTAGTGTTTTGCAACTTTTGTTCAATGCGGCGGATGTTATTGTAGTAGGAAAATATGCTGGGGATCATGCACTTGCAGCTGTTGGCTCTAATACATCTTTAATAAATTTATTCGTGAATTTTTTTATGGGATTGTCCATCGGTGCGAATGTCCTGGTTTCCAGATACTATGGGGCGAAACAGGAAAAAGAATTGGGCGAGACAGTTCACACGGCAATTGCTGTCAGCCTTGTAAGCGGAATTGCTTTGGCAATTCTCGGAGTTGCATTATCGCCAACGATTCTAAGATGGATGCAGGTTCCGAAAAAGATTTTGGGGTTAGCCATTGTTTATCTGAGAGTTTATTTTGTTGGTATGCCGGCATTGATGTTATACAATTTTGGTGCAGCAATTTTGCGAGCGATTGGCGACACAAAAAGACCATTATATTTTCTCGCAGTAGCAGGTGTAGTGAATGTAACCTTGAATCTGTTTTTTGTCATTGCATTAGACTGGAGTGTGTTTGGTGTTGCTCTTGCAACAGTGATTTCGCAAGTAATTTCTGCGTGGTTTGTTCTTCGATGTCTTATGAAAGAAACAGGTGGAATACGTGTGGAAATCAAAAAACTTTATATTCACAAGGATAAAATCAAAAGAATGCTGCAGATTGGTGTTCCGGCTGGATTACAGAGTGTATTGTTCTCTATTTCAAACGTACTCATTCAATCGTCTATCAACAGTTTTGGAGCAACTGTTGTGGCAGGAAATTCAGCGGCTGGGAATATTGAAGGTTTTGTTTATACTGCGATGAATGCTTTTTATCAGGCAAATATTTCTTTTACCAGTCAGAATATGGGTGCAGGTAAATATCATCGTTTAAATCGGATTTTGTTGACGGCATTAGGCTGCGTAACAGTAACGGGACTTGTCGCCGGTGTGTCATGTTATGTGGCAGGCCCTACGTTGTTGTCGTTATATACGAACAGTTCGAGGGTTATTGCGGCAGGTATGGTTCGATTGGGATATATTTGCTTACCTTATTTTATCATAGGTATTATGGAAGTTATGGTAGGCTCGCTTCGCGGAATGGGATATGCAGTCCTTCCGATGATTGTATCGCTTGTTGGAACATGTGCATTTCGAATCGTATGGTTGCAGACCATATTCCAAATAGACAGATTTCATAATATTGAGGTCGTGTATGCTGTTTATCCAATCACTTGGGTTGTGACGACAATTGCTCATGTTATAACGTATATTGTTGTAAAACGAAAATTAACAAATGTTTAGAAAAAACGCTTGCAATTTATGGCTTTATATATTGCAAGCGTTTTATTGCAGTGTTATAATAATTTCAAAGCATTATATTTCTGATATTCTAATGACAGAGGTCATATAAACATTCTATATTCATTTCAAAGGAAATCCAATGCTTTTAAATTCAAGTAATAAAGCGAGGAGGATTTCTAATAGATGTGTATAGGATACCTCCCGTAATAGACGAAGGAGGTGAGAGTATGACTCTTCGGTTTAGAACGTGATGTCGAGGGAGAATACGTGAGGAAATATAATCATTTCAAGGCGGTGATTATATGGCTGTGAACAAAGATATAAAGGATAAGGAGGTTCGTGCTATGGCTTGTTCAATGGCAGTAGTACCTTTGTTGAATGAAGAGGCTACAAAATCCTTGCTGGAGACGCTAAAGAAATCGAAATTCAAACCTTATACCGATGAGCAAAGAAAAGCAACAGATGAAGCAATAGAAGCAATTCTTGCTGAAAGGTCTAAGAATAGTTGAGAATTTGCGAAGAACGTCTTGACAGGGAAAAACATTTTGTAACAGTAGGTGAATTTAAGAGTGGAGCTGATGAACCTTTGGATATGTTTCTTTCTGATTATTCATTTAAATATGATGAAGAACAATATGGAAAGACATACATATTAAAAAGTGAAGAAAGTGACACTATTTTGGCGTTTTATACAATTAAAGCCAATGGAATACAGGTATCTGATTCAAATAATGCGGGTTATGATTCTATGCCGGTTATCGAGATTGCAAGAATAGCAGTGAATTATTCTTTGCAAGAAAAAGGATTGGGCAAAAGGATGTTTTGTGATTATATTATGCCTAAGGTTCAAAATGTGAAAGAAATAATTGCTGTTAAAGCGATTATTGTGTTTGTAGAACCAAACAATACAAAGGGAATTCGTTTTTATAAATCATTAGGTTTTGTAAAAGCTGACGATGTTGTACAGAATACAATAGGAGAAAGCTTTAATGAAAAATGTGATTTGTATGTATTGTCCATTTAAAATTGTAGTAAATATAGAATGTTAAAAAGCAAAACAAGAATCTTTAGAAAATCTTTCGGATTTTCTAGAGGTTCTTTTTAGAATCAAACGATATGATACAGATACATGAAAGAACTGTATCGGGCAAGGAGAGAGAAATGGGAGAAAAATACCATGTACTAATTGTAGAGGATGACGCAGAGATTCGCGACGGAATTGAAATTTACTTGCGAAACCAAGGATATGAAGTGTTCAAAGCGGAAGATGGTGTAGAAGGCTTAGAAGTTGTTCGAAAAGAAACTATTCATCTGGCAATCATTGACGTAATGATGCCTCGCATGGATGGAATTCGCATGGTGATGGAACTTCGAAAGACATACAATTTTCCTGTAATTATGTTATCTGCCAAATCTGAGGAAGTAGATAAGATTATGGGACTTAACATGGGAGCAGACGACTACGTGACGAAACCTTTTCAGCCATTGGAACTTCTTGCGAGAGTGAACTCTCAACTTCGCCGTTACACACGATTTTCTCAGATGTCACATGTGGATGAGAAGAAAGGGAAAATCTATCGAATCGGTGGACTGGAACTCAACGAGGATACGGTGGAAGTACGAGTGGATGGAGAACTTGTCAAGATGACTCCGATGGAATTTAAGATTTTGCTTCTCTTAATCAAATCTCCGGGGCGTGTATTTTCAGCAGATGAAATCTATGAAAGAGTCTGGGAGGAACGCGCAATCAACACAGATACAGTAATGGTTCATGTGAGACATATTCGGGAGAAGATTGAAATTAACCCGAAAGAACCAAAATATTTAAAGGTGGTGTGGGGAGTTGGATACAAAATTGAAAAAAACTCATAGGTTAACGACGATAATTATCACATTGTGCATTTTGATTCCTGCATTTTTGCTGGTGTCACTCTATCCGAGAACAAGAAGGGTCATGCAGCAGGAAAAAGACAGAATGGAAAAAATCAATCAGGAATTGGACGAAAAGTATGATAATGACAGTTCAAGATGGCGTCTTGAGCAACACTTTATTAATTATGCGATGGAATCCTGTTATTTCCTTTATAGCACAATTGTTTCTAATGAACGTTCGGAAATAGGAGAATATGAGCCACTTAATCTGAACATTTTTGAAGAGTATGGTTGGATTAGTGATTATCATACCTTTCGGGATAATGTGAATTATAGGGCTGTGTATACTGGAATAAACGGAGATAAGGCGGAGAGTGATACAGAAGATTTAGAGGGCATAAGTGCATTCGGATATCTAAATATGGTTTTTGATTCTAACGGATATCTAGACGACATTTATTTAGATGGTGATATCGTTGTCGATTTGGAAGGTTCAAGTGATAATAATCTATATGATGTTGCAATGAGAACTGTAAAACAGCTTCAGAATAATGTTTTGGCTTACAATCAAACACATGATGAACAACTGAATGCATCTGATTATATGCCTAAGAATTTTGCAATCAAGATTTCATTGTTACCGTCTTGTCAGTTTGTCTACGATGAATATGAATTTATCGGGCATGGGTATATAAACTATGAAAATCTACTGTTTGAAACGGGTGTCATTCTTGTCATTATCGCTGCAGCAGTGTTGGTTGCAATTATGGCGCTTCTCCTTCCGTTTTTAAAAAAATTAGAGACAGGTTGGGAGAAGATATTTCGTGCACCGTTTGAAGTCGTAATTCTTCTGATGGGTTGCGGCGTTGGAGGAGCAGTCGGAATGTTCTATGCAATGGCGTACACTTGTGGCATGGAGTTTTATCCGTCATTGCATTTAGTGGGATTTCCAATCTCAGAACGTACACAATATATTTCTCTTTTAGTATTGAATTTCCTTGGTTGGACAATCCTGTTTTTCGTGGAATATATTGTTGTGGCATCGCTTAGACAATTCCTCTGTGGACCAAAGTTGTATATTCGCAATCGTGTGTTTTGTGTTAGAGTTTTGCGTTGGTTAAAAAGAAAATGTATACAAATCTATCGTTGTGTAACTCATATTAATTATAATGAGAGATTACACCAAAGCGTTTTCAAAATCACAGTTGCCAATTTTGGACTTGTAACGGTTCTTTACAGTCTGATTTATTGGTTCTTTGGACTAATGTTCGGCGGCTTTTATGGTGATGATGCATGGGTTATCATTTGGTCCTTCGGAATTTTATTGTTTGTTGGTTATTCTGTGGTGCTGTATATTGTATTGTTAAAATTTGGAGAAAAAATACAGAAACAGTACAATAGTGTTCTTCATGCAACTGAGCAGATGGCCGAGGGGAACCTCAAAATTTCTCTAGAAGAAGACCTCGGTGTATTTCAGCCAATTGGTGATTCTCTGAACGAAGTGCAAAAAGGTTTTGAGAAGGCGGTTGTGGAAGAGGCGAAGAGCCAGAATATGAAGACAGAACTTATCACCAATGTTTCTCATGATCTTAAGACACCACTTACTGCGATTATCACCTATGTGGATTTGCTAAAGAAAGAGGATATTACGGAGGAAGAGAGAAAGTCCTATGTGCAGACATTGGATCAGAAATCACAGCGACTAAGGGTTCTCATTGAGGATTTGTTTGAGGTGAGTAAAGCTCAGTCCGGCAATGTTACCATGAACTTTATGGATGTGGATATTGTAAACCTTATGAAACAGGTCCGCATGGAGATGGAAGACCAGATAGAAGCAAGCAATCTTACTTTCCGTTTCAACCTGCCGGAGGAGAAGATTATCCTCTCGTTGGATGGACAGAGAACATATCGTATATTTGAGAATCTTCTGAGTAATGCACTCAAATATGCGATGCCACATTCAAGAGTGTATGTGGATATTCTGCAGAAAACCGAAGAAGTCAAAGTGGTGTTCAGAAACATTTCGGCACAGGAATTAGACTATGAACCGGACCGCTTGACAGAGCGATTTGTAAGAGGAGACGCCTCGAGAAATTCTGAAGGAAGCGGACTTGGTCTTGCCATTGCAAAGAGTTTTACGGAACTACAGGAAGGTAAATTCAAGATTGAAGTAGATGGCGATTTGTTTAAAGTACTTCTAACATGGAGTAGATAATTTTAAATTTACGGTGTTGAAATGTAAGTTTTCTATATAACACCGTAAAAAACAAGTTAAAATGAATAAAACTATTTTTGATTACGGTGTATGAGTAGTGGTGTCTGTTCTGCGCCGTAATATTTTTGCTTTTTTGAAATTTTTTACGGTGCTATGAGCAAAAGTGATGCTTTGTACCGTAAAAATTCAATATAGCCTCAAAAATTAAAATAAAAATCGTGTCGAAATAAAGGGGATGAAATTTCTTGCGCCCTAAACTTTTGCGCGCGTATAATGGTCGAGAGAGGTCAGAATATGTAGGAGTTATTTTAAAGGAGGATGAGATGGCGCATTTAGACGTGGCAATTGGGGATGATAATGAGCGGATTTTGGAGATTTTAGGAGAACTGATTAACAGTGACAAAGACCTAACACTTGTCGGAAAAGCGAATAACGGAGAGGAAATGTATCAGATTATCAAGAATAAGCAGCCGGATGTTGTCTTATTGGATTTAATTATGCCGAAGATGGACGGATTAAGTGTGATGGATGAAGTCGCAAAGAACAAAAATCTCAAAAAAGCCCCACAATTTATTGTTATCACTGCGGTTGGACAAGAAAAGATTACAGAAGATGCATTCCGAAAGGGAGCAAGTTACTACATAATGAAACCATTTCAAAACGAGACGGTTTTAAACAGAATTAAATTTATCAGACAAGAAATACAACATGATAATCATCGATTAGGAAACACAGTGATAAACGTGCACGAAGCGCCTGAAGAAAATTTAGAAGACAGAGTAACAAACATGATTCACGAGATAGGAATACCTGCTCATATCAAAGGATATCATTATCTGAGAGATGCCATTATGATGGCGGTAGAGGATATGGATGTGTTAAATGCAATAACCAAGATTCTCTATCCGACAGTTGCAAAGAAGCATCAGACAACCTCGAGCAGAGTCGAGAGGGCTATTCGTCATGCAATTGAAGTTGCATGGAGTAGAGGAAAAATCGATATTTTGGACAAACTTTTCGGATATACTGTGAGTAATGGAAAAGGCAAGCCGACGAATTCGGAATTTATCGCATTGGTCGCGGACACCATCCGTTTGGAGCAAAAACGGAGATAAATTCTTGACCGCTTGCGTGGCAATGAGTATAATGAAAGAGAGTATTTTATATGGAGGACATGATATGAAAAAAATACTGTTTGCTGCATCAGAAGCCGTACCTTTTATTAAAACAGGTGGTTTGGCCGACGTTGTAGGTTCATTGCCAAAGAATTTTAACAAAGATGAATTTGACGTACGAGTGATTTTGCCGAAATACGCATGTATCAAGCAAGATTGGGCAGATAAATTAGAATATGTGACGAACTTTTCTATGGACTATAATTGGAAAAGCCGATATGTAGGAGTTTTTAAATACGAATTAGATGGAATTACATATTATTTCATCGACAATGAAGAGTATTTCAAGGTGGACAAGCCTTATTCAAGTGACGGACGCTGGGATATTGAGAGATTTGCATATTTCTCAAAGGCAGTGTTAAGTGCACTTCCGGTGATTGATTTCAGACCGGATATTATTCACTGTCATGACTGGCAGACGGGCTTGATTCCTGTATATTTGGATTATTTTCATTTCTTCTCTGAGTACTACTGTGGAATCAAAACAATGATGACCATCCACAACTTGAAGTTCCAGGGTACTTACGGAACAGCAGAGGTTCGTAACTTAACCGGACTTCCGGATTACTATTTTACACATGACAAATTGGAAGCATATAACGATGCAAATCTCCTTAAGGGCGGTATAGTATACGCGAACAGAGTCACTACAGTTAGCAATACCTATGCGGACGAGATTAAGATGCCGTTCTATGGCGAGCGCCTCGACGGACTTATGAACGCACGCAACTCTGAACTCTCTGGTATTGTAAATGGTATTGATTATGACGAGTATAATCCGGAGACAGATTCATTCCTGGCACGCAATTATACAGTTGATAATTTCCGTAAGGAAAAGGTAAAAAATAAGGTTGCACTCCAGGAAGAACTAGGGCTTCCTGTGAATTCAAAGACGATGATGATTGGTGTCGTTTCCAGATTGACAGACCAAAAAGGGTTTGATTTGGTTGCACATGTCATGGATGAACTTTGCCAGGATGATATTCAGATTGTTGTTCTAGGAACCGGAGATGAGAAGTATGAGAATATGTTCCGCCACTTTGCATGGAAATATCCTGAGAAAGTGTCTGCAAACATCTTTTACTCGGAGGCAATGTCTCACAAGATATATGGTTCTTGCGATGCATTCTTAATGCCATCGTTGTTTGAACCATGTGGACTTAGTCAACTGATGAGTCTTAGATTCGGAACCCTTCCGATTGTACGAGAGACAGGTGGACTTAAGGATACGGTAGAGCCGTATAATGAGTACGAGAAGACTGGAACGGGATTTAGTTTTGCTAACTATAATGCACACGAGATGATGCACACAGTTCGTTATGCTGAGGAAATTTATTACAGCAAGAAACGTGACTGGAACAAGATTGTAGAGCGTGCCATGACACAGGATTTCTCATGGAAGACATCAGCAAAACAATACGAAGAATTATATAAGAATTTATAGCAAGTACGCCTCCGCAAGGAGGCTATTTGCATTCAAATGCCATATAGAGTATGGACTGAGATTTACGACAGACGAATGGAGAAAACGAGACATGAAGATAAAAGATAGATTGACGGATGGAAAAGTACATATATCATTTGAGGTATTTCCACCTAAAACAGATGCAAAATTTGAGAG
This sequence comes from Faecalimonas sp., assembly GCA_045630205.1. Lineage (GTDB taxonomy): Bacteria > Bacillota > Clostridia > Lachnospirales > Lachnospiraceae > Faecalimonas. Next base: position 14,777 of record JAZQSP010000157.1, read on the forward strand.
TGTACAGAATGCAGTCGATGAGATTGCTAAACTTGCACCGTCTTTTATTAGTGTTACCTATGGTGCGGGTGGTGGAACCAGCAAGAATACGGTTAAGATTGCATCGCATATTCAGAATGAACTTGGAGTGGACAGTATCGCACATTTGACATGTGTGTCATCCACGAAGGAAGAGGTTCGTCAGAGAGTGCAGGAGATGAAAGACAGTGGGATTCAAAATATTCTGGCACTTCGCGGTGACATTCCGGCGGAGTCTGAATTTCCGATTCCGAATCAATACAAATATGCCTATGAACTTATCGAAGATATTAAGGCACAGGGTGATTTTTGTGTAGGGGCTGCATGTTATCCAGAGGGACATGTGGAGTGTGAACACAAGGAAGATGACATTACGCACTTAAAACAAAAAGTGGATTGTGGCGTAGATTTCCTTACGACACAGATGTTTTTTGATAATTCAGTGTTTTATAATTTCCTTTATCGCATTCGCGAAAAAGGAATCACAGTTCCTGTATTACCGGGTATTATGCCTGTGACAAACGGCAAGCAGATTGCAAGAAGCTGTCAGCTTTCAGGAGCAGTATTACCATCCAGATTCCGTGCGATTGTAGATAGATTTGGCGATAATCCGAAGGCTATGCAACAGGCTGGAATTGCCTATGCGACAGACCAGATTATTGACCTCATTGCAAATGGAATTCAGAATATCCATGTGTATTCAATGAATAAGCCTGAGGTTGCGGCTGCAATCATGTCGAATCTTTCAGAGATTGTGAAATTATAAATTTTTGTTGCAAAAAACAAAAAAATTACATATAATAAGGTTGAGCATAGATTGCTCAATTAAAGAGCTTTGCTACTTTGAGTGCAAACCTTTAATTCAAGTGCTTCACTACTTTAAACGTGAACCTTTAATTTAAGTGCTTCGCAGCTTGAAATGCGAAACGTTAATTTCAGGGAGATGTTAGTCTCCCTGTTTTTCTACTTATGGAGGGAAAATGGATTTTTACAGAATAAAAGAAGAATACAACCAATTTCTTCAAAAATACGAAAAGGAGAAACGTGGTATAACTAAAGTACCAAATATTAAATATACAGATCGAAACAAATTTGCATTTGGTACAGTATTAGAAATCAATGGAATGAAATATTATGTTTCTGTATCGTCTTTTGACAAAAAACAAGAAGCAAATATTTTGATTCGCGTACCTGGTGATCAAAAAGAAGTAAAAGGTTCTTTGCGTTTTAATTATATGGTTCCGGTACCTGATGAATGTGTTGAAAGATTAATTATTAAAGATGTTGAGGATGACAAGTATCGCACCCTTCTAAATAAAGAGTATCAATTTTGTATGGCAAATGCAGAAAAGATTCAAAAGAAAGCAAATAAAATTTATAATATGGTAACAACAAATGCAAAGCAGATTCTTACGGATAATAGTTGTGATTTTAAACTTTTAGAACAAGCTTACCATGAGTACATAAACCGGGTGGGAAATAAGAATGGATAGACGAATAAAAGAGGCAATTCGATATCTAGGATATAAAAGAACAGCGATAGATGAGAAAACATTAATTATGATTCAAGAATCTTTTCAAGAACTTGAGAAAATAAGTGAATTAAAGAGTAGCTATCGTATTTTTGGCCTCACACAAGAAGATGAAGAATTGCAGATTGGTAATTTAAAAATACAAAGTAAAAGTTTACAAAAGAATCTTAAAGGGTGTACGCAGGTTGTTTTATTCGGTGCAACTATGGGACTTGGTGTTGAACGCATACTTCGTACATATGAAATCACAGATATGGCGAAGGCGGTCGTGATGCAGGCATGTGCGGCTGCTATGTTGGAAGAGTATTGTGACGAGATGCAGGAGAAAATCGCACAGCAGCTTGCAGAAGAGCACCTTTATCTCAGACCAAGATTTAGCCCGGGATACGGCGATTTCTCGATTCTGCATCAGCAGGAGATTCTCAACATGTTAGATGCGCCAAAGAGAATTGGACTGACCATGACGGATGCATATATGTTGGTACCGACAAAGTCAGTGACAGCGATCATAGGTGTGAGTAATACAAAAGAGCCTTGTCACCAAAAGGGGTGCGAGGAATGTACAAAAGCAGATTGCTTGTACAGAAGGAGTTGAGTATGTTACAAGAAAAATTAGGAAGAGAATTATTGTTTTTCGACGGAGGTATGGGAACGCTTCTGCAAAAAGAAGGACTCAAACCGGGAGAACTGCCAGAGAACTGGAATATAGAGAAGAAAGATGTGATACGAAGCATTCATCGCAGTTACTATGAGGCGGGAAGTAATATTCTGCTCACTAATACCTTTGGCGCAAATGCTGTCAAATATCATGACCAATTATATTCGCTCAAAGAGATTGTAGATGCTGCAGTTGAAAATGTGAGAAGTGTGGCGAAGAATGCAGTAGTAGCACTGGATATCGGACCAACGGGAAAACTGTTAAAACCGATGGGTGACTTAGGCTTCGAGGAAGCATACGAAGCATTTAAAGAGGTTATGCTATACGGTGCACAGGCAGGTGTGGACCTCATTCATATTGAGACCATGAGTGACACGTATGAAGTTAAGGCTGCGGTGTTGGCCGCGAAAGAAAATACGGACTTACCTGTATTTGCAACATTAATATTCGATGAGCGAGGAAAACTCCTGACAGGAGGAGATGTGCCGTCTGTAGTTGCACTTTTAGAAGGTCTTCACGTGGATGCTCTCGGCATTAACTGCGGCATGGGTCCGGAGCAGATGCTGCCGATTTTGAAGGAGATTGCAAAGTATACATCTTTGCCAATTATAGTAAAACCGAATGCTGGTTTACCAAAACAGAGAGATGGGCAGACTTATCATGATGTAACTCCTGAAACATTTGCAACTGCACTTACTGGAATCGTGCGAAATGGTGCGTGTGTGATTGGTGGATGCTGCGGTACAACACCGGAACATATACGTGCAATGGTGGATGCCTGCAAGGATATGGAGATTGTGCAACCGACCTATAAGTCCGACACACTCATTTCTTCTTATGGAAAGGCAGTGGAAATCGGTGATATGCCGGTAGTGATTGGTGAGCGTATCAATCCGACAGGAAAAAGCAAGTTCAAACAGGCGCTCAAAGACCACAATATTGACTATATTTTGAAAGAAGCCTTAATGCAGCAGGATAAAGGAGCCCACATCTTAGATGTAAATGTGGGACTTCCGGACATCGATGAGGTTTCCATGATGCGGGAGGCAGTGACCGAGATTCAGGGAATTACGAATTTGCCACTTCAGATTGACACGGTGAATGTTAAGGCGTTAGAGGCTGCTATGCGCATTTACAACGGAAAGCCAATGGTCAATTCTGTGAATGGAAAACAGGAGTCAATGGATGCAATATTCCCATTAGTGAAGAAATACGGCGGTGTGGTTGTCGGACTTACTTTGGATGAGAATGGTATTCCTGAAACATCAGAAGGCAGAGTTGCCATTGCTGGGAAAATCATTGAAGAAGCTAAAAAATACGGAATTGACAAAAAGGATATTGTCATCGATGTTCTGACGCTGACTATCAGTTCAGAACCTGATAGCGCAAGGATTACGCTGGATGCACTTCGTATGGTGCGTGAGAAGTTTGGTGTTCGGACGGTACTCGGTGTGTCTAATATTTCCTTCGGACTTCCGAATCGTCCGATTGTGAATTCGCATTTCTACACAATGGCAATGCAAATGGGACTAAGTGCAGGTATTGTGAATCCGTCGTCAGATGCGATGATGCAGGCATATTATTCGTACTGTGCGTTGATGGGATTTGATAACAACTGTCAGACCTATATTGAGCAATGTGGACAGCAGGTAGAGAACAATACGGTTACTCAGATATCCGGCAAGCTAGACCTGCAAACTGTCATTGAAAAAGGACTCAAGGAAGAGGCATATGCTCTTGCAAAGGAATTAGTACAGACCCAAAAACCATTGGATATCATTCAAGAATACCTCATCCCAGCACTTGATCATGTGGGAAAAGGATTTGAAAAAGGTACGGTGTTTTTGCCTCAGCTCCTTATGAGTGCAGAGGCTGCAAAGCAGGCGTTTGAGGTGCTGAAGGAGAGTATGTCATCAGAAGGTGAACAAGATATCAAGAAAGAGAAGATTGTTCTTGCAACAGTGAAAGGTGATATTCATGATATCGGTAAAAATATAGTCAAAGTGTTGTTACAAAACTATAGTTTTGACGTGATAGATTTAGGAAAAGATGTCTCTGCGGAACATATTGTGGATACAGTGCTTGAACAGAATGTGCAGTTAGTAGGACTTAGTGCATTGATGACAACAACGGTTGTAAGTATGGAAGAGTGCATCAAACTCCTTCGCGAAAAAGCACCGAATTGCAAGGTGATGGTTGGGGGTGCTGTACTGAATCAGGAGTATGCAGATATGATTGGCGCAGATTTCTACGGAAAAGATGCGATGCAAAGCGTATATTATGCACAGAAAGTATTTGCAGGAGCATAGAACTTGTGTTAAAATACTTTGGAATGTTTGTTTAGGAAATAGCAGGAGGTACTAAGATGTTTCTGACAGCATTGATAGAAGCTTTAATTAAAATGATAATCATTGGAGCAGTTGCCTATGGTGGCATTATGCTCGGAAGATATTTACGCAAGAAAAAAGATGAAAAGGATGAAAAATAGTATGAAACAGTATGGAGTAAACGAACTGAGAAAAATGTTCCTTGAATTTTTTGAGAGCAAAGATCATTTGGCAATGAAGAGCTTTTCATTGGTTCCACATAACGACAACAGTTTGCTTTTGATTAATTCAGGTATGGCACCACTCAAGCCTTACTTTACAGGAGCAGAGATTCCACCGAGAAAAAGAGTAACAACCTGTCAAAAATGTATTCGTACAGGTGATATCGAGAACGTTGGTAAGACAGCTCGTCACGGTACATTTTTTGTGATGCTTGGTAACTTCTCATTTCGAGATTATTTCAAGAGAGAGGCGATTCAGTGCTCGTGGCAGTTCCTTACAGAAGTAGTTGGACTTGACCCGAACAGACTCTATCCGTCTGTATATGTGGATGACCAGGAAGCATTTGATATCTGGAATAAAGAGATGGGAATTGCACCGGAACGTATCTTTAAGTTTGGAAAAGCAGATAACTTCTGGGAGCATGGTTCAGGTCCTTGCGGTCCATGTTCAGAGATTTACTATGACCGTGGTGAAAAATACGGCTGTGGCAAACCGGACTGTACAGTAGGATGTGACTGTGACCGTTACATGGAAGTATGGAACAACGTATTTACACAGTTCGATAACGATGGAAAAGGTAATTACGAAGAATTAGAGCAGAAGAACATTGATACAGGTATGGGGCTTGAGAGACTTGCGTCTGTTGTTCAGGATGTAGATTCTATCTTCGATGTAGATACTATCCGTGCACTTCGCGACAAGGTTTGCGAATTTGCAAATGTAGTATATAAGTCTGATGAGAACAAAGACGTATCGATTCGTCTGATTACAGACCATATCCGTTCTGCAACATTTATGATTTCAGACGGTATTATGCCTACAAATGAAGGTCGTGGCTATGTGCTTCGTCGTCTTATTCGTCGTGCAGCACGTCACGGACGTCTTCTCGGAATTGATGGCAAATTCCTTGCAAAACTCAGCGAAACGGTAATTGAAGGCTCTAAAGACGGATATCCGGAGTTGGATGAAAAGAGAGAATTCATCTTCAAGGTGCTTACACAGGAAGAAGATAAGTTCAACAAGACAATTGACCAGGGACTTAGCATCTTAGCTTCAATGCAGGATGAACTTAAGGCGGCAGGTGAAACTGCACTTTCAGGAGCAGATGCATTTAAGTTATATGATACTTATGGATTCCCATTAGATTTAACGAAGGAAATCTTAGAAGAAGCAGGATTTTCAATTGATGAAGAAGGTTTCAAGGCTGCGATGGAAGAACAGAGAGTAAAAGCTCGTACAGCCCGTAAAGTAACAAATTACATGGGTGCAGATGCAACGGTATATGATGAGATTGATGCAGCTGTTACCAGCACATTTGTTGGATATGATAAATTAGCTCATGAGTCAAAGATTTCTGTATTAACAACAGAGACAGAGCTTGTAGAAGCAGTAACAGAAGGCGAAAATGCAACAATCTTTGTTGACGAGACACCATTCTATGCAACCATGGGTGGACAGGAAGGTGACAAAGGTATCATCTGCACAGCTGATGCTGAATTTACTGTGAATGACACCATCAAATTGCTTGGTGGTAAAGTCGGACATGTTGGCACTGTGACAAAAGGTATGTTCAAAGTTGGAGACGCTGTTACATTGAAGGTTTGCGAAAAAGGAAGAGCAAACACATGTGCAAACCACAGTGCGACTCATTTGTTACAAAAAGCACTCAAGATGGTTCTTGGTTCACATGTAGAACAAAAGGGTTCTCTTGTAACACCAGACAGACTACGTTTTGACTTTGCACACTTCTCAGCAATGACTTCAGAAGAGCTTGCAAAGGTAGAAGAGATTGTAAATGCAGAGATTGCTAAGAGTGAACCAGTTGTAACAGAGGTTATGAATATTGAAGCCGCGAAGGCATCCGGAGCAATGGCTCTCTTCGGAGAAAAATACGAAGAGGATGTTCGCGTAGTTTCTATGGGAGATTTCTCGAAAGAACTTTGTGGTGGTACACACGTTGCTAACACAGGTAACATCGTGACCTTCAAGATTGTTTCTGAAGGCGGTGTGGCTGCAGGTGTTCGCCGTATTGAAGCGCTTACAGGTGATGCAGTATTTGCATACTATAAAGATATTGAAAAGACACTTGCTGAGGCAGCAAAGGCAGCAAAGGCTACTCCAGCGAATCTGACAGATAAGATTGAGCACATGCTTGCAGAGATTAAGGCATTACAGAGTGAAATTGAGTCTATGAAGAGCAAGGCTGCAAAAGAGGCTCTCGGAGATGTTATGGACCAAGTCACAGAAGTAAATGGAGTAAAACTCCTTGCAACTGCTGTGGAAGGTGTAGATATGAACGGTCTTCGTGATCTTGGAGACCAACTTAAGGATAAATTAGGTGAAGGTGTGATAGTTATCGCATCCAATGCAGGAGACAAGGTAAATCTTATCGCTATGGCAACAGACGAAGCTATGGTAAAAGGTGCTCATGCAGGTAACTTAATTAAAGGGATTGCAGGTCTTGTAGGCGGTGGCGGCGGGGGTCGTCCGAACATGGCACAGGCAGGCGGAAAGAATCCGGCAGGAATTCCGGATGCAATTGCGAAAGCAAAAGAGGTATTAGCAGAGCAAATTTAAATTTATACAAAATTTCGTCAAAAAATTGCTAAGAAATGGTTGACGAACAAAAAAAATCTGTTATAATATCATCTAGTGCAAATAAAAAATACCCGTACAGTCGTATGACGCACAATATAGGGCTGGAGGGGAGGTTAGGTGTGAGACTATGTCAAATGTAATCGTTAAAGAGAACGAAACGTTAGATAGCGC
>JAZQSP010000158.1:0-4095 GCA_045630205.1 Faecalimonas sp.
ATTGGTCCCATATCATTTAAAAGAATATGGCGGGATAGCTCAGTTGGCTAGAGCATACGGTTCATACCCGTAGTGTCGCTGGTTCGAATCCAGTTCCCGCTACTTAAAAAAGATTCTGAAAAGAATCTTTTTTTGTTTTTAACTTGATATTGTGATATACTAAAAACACAGGAAACAAGAAAGAGGTAAGTTATGCGAGTAGGTTTAGGATATGATGTTCATAAATTAGTAGAAGGAAGAGACTTAATTCTAGGAGGAGTCAATATTCCTTATGAGAAAGGATTGCTCGGTCATTCGGATGCAGATGTTCTGGTGCATGCAATTATGGATGCATTACTCGGTGCGGCGGCACTTGGCGATATCGGAAAACATTTTCCGGATACAGATCCTGCATATAAAGGTGCTGACAGCTTGAAACTTTTGGAGCATGTAAGGGAGATATTGGACGAGCAATTATATGTCATAGAGAATATTGATGCGACAATTATTGCGCAGCGTCCGAAGATGGCACCACACATTCCGACTATGCGTGAGAATGTTGCAAGAGTGCTTGGGATTGATGTAGACCAAGTGAACATCAAGGCAACAACAGAAGAAGGACTTGGATTTACCGGAAGTGGCGAGGGAATCTCTTCGCAGGCAATCTGTGCTATCGAAAAAATCACGAATATGACAAGCTATAAGGTGGCGGATAGCGAAGGAGCGTGCGCTGGCTGCGGTGGATGTAAGAAACACCGTGAATAACAAGTTGTTATTGTTTATTTTTATAAAAGCGAGTATACTATATATGGGCAAAGAAATTTGCCAAAAGTTAGAGGGGTATCGACAAATTTTATAAGGAGGTGCTAGTTATGGCAACATCAAGTATTACGAAGCACTTTGTTGTTTCTGGAAAAGAACAAATAGAAATGTTTGCTAATGCACTTGAGGAATCTGCAAAGTTTGTAGAACCAGAACCAAGTGTACGAGTAACCGAATTACATGGGGCAAAAGAGATAAAAGAATTTTTGGAAAGAAGGAAGAATGCGAATGGATAATACCAAACAATTTACGGTATTCAACATTCGTAAGTATTTACAGGATGGAGGCGAACTTGGTGAGGATGAGTTGCAAGATATTCTCTCTGAGTTCACTTGTCCGAAGAATCCGGATGTTGAAAGATTTTTGAAAAAGAATGCAATCGAATTTACAAAAAAGAATCAATCAGTTTCATATCTAGTGTTTTCTAATGACACTGCAGAATTAGTTGGGTATTTCACCCTAACAATCAAGCCAATACAAGTGAATAATGATAGTAATATTAGTAAAGGTATGTTAAAGAAAATTTCTCGGGTTAGTGAATATGATGAGGAATCAGAAACATTTTATTTGTCTGCGTATTTGATTGCACAGTTGGGTAAAAATTTTACTCATAGTGTGAACGAGAAAATTACAGGAAAACAATTGTTGGAAATTGCAATGATGCATTTGAAAGAATTGCAATTTAAAATTGGTGGAACTGTAGTGTTTTTAGAAGCGGAAGAAAACGAAATGCTTTATCACTTCTATAGTGAACAAAATGGATTTAAAACATTTCGAACAAGAGAAACGAAAAACCAGGAACCACATACATTGGTGCAAATGTTAAAAGTAATATAATTCATCTGTATTTCAAGATTGATTTGTGTTACAATATTATGCGTGAAAACTATTGGAGAAACATAGTTGTATGAAAAAAGAAATGTTATGTAGAAAACTTCAACAAGAAGAACATATCCGAACAAGGCGATTATGGGAAGAGATATTCGCGGAGGATACTCCGGAATTCTTGGACTATTATTATTCGGTAAAAACAAGCGATAACGAAATCTATGTAATGGAAGATGGTGGAGAAATCGTTTCAATGTTACATCTGAATCCGTATCAGATGCGTGTGAGGGACAAGATATTTAAGACGCATTATATCGTGGCAGTTGCGACAGATGAAAGATATCGCCATCAGGGACTTATGAGACAACTCTTGAATCATGTTATGCAGTTGATGGCAGACAGAGGAGAACCATTTACCTTTTTGATGCCAGCACATGAGGCAATCTATAAGCCGTTTGGATTTGAATTTATCTATGAGCAGAAGAGAGAAAAAGTCATAGGAAAGCAGAGTAATGACGATTCGTTAAAAATCACTCAGGCATGCAAAGATGATTGTCAAGCGATTGCGGACTTTGCAAATGAAATCTTATGCGAGTATGATGTGGTGACATGGAGAGATGCAACGTATTACCAAACATTATTATCTGAAGTTTCAAGTGAAGATGGTGGCATTTTGATCGCAGAGAAGGATTCACGAATTGTAGGAGTATTTCCATATGCAAAAGGACAAGCACTGCAGATGCATGAGCCGTTGATGAGGGAAAAATCTGTTTTGCAGCACGCCATCTATCAGCTTAGCGGTAATGAAACGGACCACGTTTTATGCACGGGATATGGATCTGACGAATCAAAACCAATCATTATGGCGAAGGTTTTGAATCCGGAATTCAATTTTGACCTCAAAAATGCAAAAGTTTTTCTAAATGAGGTCGTCTAGAGGTTGACAAAAAGGTTTATTTTTCATAAAGTTGTTAATAGGAAAATGGAGGGATAGACATGAAAGTATTTAATACATTATCAAAGAGAAAAGAAACATTCGTTCCTGTAGAGGAAGGTAAGGTTAAAATGTATGTATGTGGTCCTACCGTATACAATTACATCCATATCGGAAATGCAAGACCGATGATTGTATTTGATACAGTAAGACGTTATTTTGAATATAAAGGATACGATGTAAACTTCGTATCAAACTTCACAGACGTGGATGATAAGATCATCAAGAAGGCTATCGAAGAAGGCGTAACAGCTGATGAAGTGTCTAAGAGATTTATCGAAGAGTGTAAGAAGGATATGGCGGGCATGAATGTAAAGCCGGCTACTACACATCCGCTTGCAACCGAAGAAATCGATGGCATGATTGAGATGATTGGTCAGCTTATCGAAAAAGGTTTCGCTTATGAGAAAAACGGAACAGTATATTTCCGTACCAGAAAGTTTGAAGAGTATGGTAAATTATCACATAAGAACTTAGATGATTTGCAGTCAGGCGGACGTTCACTTCTTGTAACAGGTGAAGATGAGAAAGAAGATTCTTTAGACTTCGTTCTCTGGAAACCGAAAAAAGAAGGCGAGCCTGCTTGGGAGTCACCATGGTGCGACGGTCGTCCGGGATGGCATATCGAATGTTCTGTTATGTCTAAGAAATACTTGGGCGAACAGATTGACATTCATGCAGGTGGAGAGGACTTGGTATTCCCACACCACGAGAATGAGATTGCACAGAGCGAGGCTGCAAATGGAAAAGAATTTGCAAAATATTGGATGCACAATGCATTCCTTAACATTGACAACAAGAAGATGTCTAAGTCACTTGGTAACTTCAGAACTGTTCGTGAAATCAGCGAGCAGTATGACCTTCAGGTGCTTCGTTTCTTTATGCTGAGTGCGCATTACAGAAGTCCGCTGAACTTCAGTGCTGATCTTATGGAAGCATCTAAGAATGGACTTGACCGTATCGTAACTGCAGTGGCTAACCTCAAGCATTTAATCGGTGCAGCCACAGTAGAGGCGATGACAGAAGCAGAGAAAGAAGCGTTTGCAAAGACAGCAGAGTTCGTAACAGGATTCGAAACAGCTATGGAGGATGACTTTAATACAGCAGATGCAGTATCATCTGTATTCGAACTTGTAAAATATGCTAACACAACAGCAAGCGGAGAAAGTTCAAAGGAATATTTGGAAAGTGTACTTGCATTGATTGTGAAGCTTACAGATGTTCTTGGTCTGATTGTAGAGAAAGAGGAAGAACTGCTTGCAGAGGATATTGAGAAGTTGATTGAGGAGCGTCAGGCTGCAAGAAAAGCAAAGAATTTTGCAAGAGCAGATGAGATTCGTAATGAACTGTTAGAAAAGGGTATTATCTTAGAAGATACTCGCGAAGGAGTAAAATGGAGAAAAGCGTAGGATTTGAATTTGTTTCCTATATGAATGAGTTGTTTCAGATGGAAGAGGTGGATATCAGAGAAT
>JAZQSP010000159.1:0-2627 GCA_045630205.1 Faecalimonas sp.
TTCAAGCGCTGCAAAAACCGCATCTTGAACCGCTGAAAGATAAATCGGCGTTGAGTCGGGTCCCTTAACTTCCAAGTGGATTTCAGGAAGTTGAGTATTCGGACGGTTAAAATAAATTGTTTTCGGGAATCCGTTGAAATCCGTTATCACCTCCGAAGAGGTGCCGAACGTCTGAACGCCGGGGGCCTTCTTCTTGTTTATCGTTTCAGCAATTTCAGAATCTGCACCGCCTGAAACATAAACTTGAATTGAATGTGGAGGCCTTCCGCCAACCGTTGCGTTTGTATCATTCTCAAAAACTGTGCAGTCCGTAACTCCGGAGAGAGAAAGAACGGCTGCTTGTATACCTTCAAGCACCGTCTGAGAGGGGATTTTGACAGAAAGCGCGCGTCTGTATCTCAATTCAGCGTCGCTTTCAATTTCCTTTCCTACGCTGGCCGCCGTTTCATTTGTAACATCCGTCCAACCCGCGGTGGGCGTTTCGATCGTTGTTATTGTGTTGGGGAGTGCAACAACGGGGCCGGGGTTTTCGGCGGTCGCCGTAACGTAATAATCACCAGCAAGAGGGTAATTCAGATTTGAGGGGAGATCCCAAATTTCACCGTCTGCACCTCTCACCCGACCCGCGGAAATTGTAGTGTTTGCTTCAACTGTGATTTTCAGTTCAACCGTTGATGCAGTCGCCGGCCGCCGTGAAATTCCGTTGATTGTTACAATTCGAGACAGAGGGGCGCCGGATGCCGTGTCAGGGTTGAAGCTGTCATAAGCCTTAGAAATTGCCCCGGCCATGTCTTGATACAATTCGGCAATTATTCCGACCCATTGTCCATCAATAGAATCAGGATCAAGATCAATATCATTGCCGAACGTGTTGCGATACTTAGAAACCAAATCGGAATAAATATCTGAAAAATCAGGGAAATGAAGTCCGGCGGTGTCGATGTAGAAGATAGCCATTTTTCAACCACCTTTGACAAAAAATCCAGAAGAAGAGGGAAGAAAAGTCTCATGTTTCATCATGTGACTAAGTCCAATTTTCGAAGGGGAGGCCATCGCCGTTATTCCAAAGAGCCAAGATTTCTGATTCATTTAATGCGCGTGTCCAATATGCCGTGTCATCAACAATTCCATTAAATTGAGTCCCGGCTTGTGTTGCTGTTCTTCCAACAAACGGCCAATGGGAATAATCAATAGTCTCAGTCCAATTTTCGGAAACACATTCTCCGATCTTGTATCCGTCCAGATAAATTTTCAAAAGATGCCCGTCCCATGTATAACCGACAAGATGCCACTGATTGTATGTGATATATTTCCAAGCTCTGAGAATAACCCCTTCGAGTGCGTGATTGTTATCGGACGTGTATTTTCCAACTGTTACGCCTGCTCTTGTTTTTTCAGGGTTGCAAACTTCAATTGTCCCATCTGTTTTGCTTCCTGCTGGGCCAAAAAGACCACCGCCCCAAATTCCAGAATTCGTCGTCAATTGTATCCAAGAAAAAACAGAAGCACCTACTGCCACCGAAGGTGACGGAACGTTGAACGTTCCTTTTAATTTAGGTGAAGAAATAGCCTTGTCCAAAATGCCTGTTACAAAAGAATTTGAACCTGTTATCAGAGAGAAAGTTTCTTCTGATGCTTCGTCTAAAGTATCATCATTGAAACGAAGAAGGCGCTTCAAATCTCTCTTCAGGTCAATTTCTCCCCCGTCGATTGGTGAAATTCCGATGAAGGGATAAGAAATTTCATTGTTTCCTGCTTCATAAAGAGCCCTAATTTCATCCGCTGAAAGTTCACGTTGCCAGATGCCGACTTCATCAATTACCCCTGAAGACTGAGCAAATGATCCTCTGTGTGTGCCTATCATGTGTTCAACATTTGTTATTGAATAGGCAATGGTTGATTGTTTCGTTTCAACAAGTTCACCGTCAAAATAAAACTTCATGTCTTTAGTTGTCGTTGTTCCCTGAGTGTAACACCTCTTAGTTATTGCGTAATGGTGCCATTCACCAACTGGAACCGGATTGTCAAAAGTGTGATACCTAGAAGTTGAGTCAAAATTTCCGTCAACGTAATAATCACCAAACCGATTCACACCAACAGTTAAGCAGTGTCCATTTGAACCACTCCATCGAACAACAAGCAGCATCGCGCCGGAATTATCGACGGTTATTTTCACCCAGGCGGCAACTGTTGTTTGTGCCAAATCGCCACCAATGAATTGGGGATATGTCGAATCATAGGCATGTCTTAACCCTGTATCTGTATCATATCGAGTTTCAACAAGTCCGTTTCCGATCTTCCCTTCATCCAAAGAATAATTTGTTCCTTTTGTCCATGCTTCACCGTGCACGGCTTCAAATTCATCGTCACAATGGAAAAACGCCAAAATGCCAAGAGTCAAACTTGAACGGTAAATTTGAGGAGGCGGGGGCGTTGGCGTCGGAACGTCGGGAGAAGGTTCACCGCCAACGGAAACAACCGCACCCCCAAAGGCGGTTAGGATATGTGCATTTATTTTTAAGTTCCGCGTTTCAGGTTCAAATGAAACATCCAAAGAAGAAACTGACTGAACACCCTCTGTCTCTTCAATCCTCTGCTTGATAATTTGAACAATGTTCTTTGAGTAT
>JAZQSP010000160.1:0-1605 GCA_045630205.1 Faecalimonas sp.
CCACTAATATATTAACATCCAATGCGGAGTTGGCGATGTGCCACTACTTCGAGACACACAAACATCTTGTAGACAGATAACCGAGCCGACTCGGAATCGTGGATACTTGATGTTATTCTGTAAATAACAAGGGGATGCACCGAAAAGGTACATCCCCTAATTGTGTAGCTATTTAATCTGTAAGATTACTTGCGTGCTTTCATTACCAAGCTCAAGTTGATGCTCTCAACTCGCTCGTCCATATTAGCATATACCTTCTCGATAGCAGCAGTATCAGTTGGGGCAATCTTGCCTTCTGAAAGCATAGTAACAATCTCCAAGTTTGCAAAGTAGTTGATGAATGAAGAAGTTGACATATAGATGTGTAACTGAGTATCGTCCTTGTCTTGGAACATATACATATCTACATCGCGATAAGCAGGGTTTCCTGCACTCAAATCAAGTGTAACCTTGTTGCCCTTGACAGCGATTGGAATATCAAATTCTACATCTGTACCATTAACAATGAAATTTTGCTGGATTGTGTTGGCATTTAACTCTAATGCGAAGAGAACTGAACGGAACATTACATCAAAGTCGCGTGCTTCTATCTTCGCCATATTGAAAGTGTTGCCCGTAATATTGAAATCCTCGTCTTTTCCCTTTGCATCGCTTACATATGCTGAACTATAGTCATATGTCTTACCGTTAAGGTTGATGTTTTGCTTGACGCGGAGACGTGTGAAAGAAAATTTATCATTTAACTGCCAAGTCATAATGTCGCCATACGAAGTCGCATCTGGAGAATATATCAATCTATAGGGAGTATAGATAACCTGTTCATTTCCTCGTTTAATAGTATAGAACATTATGTCGCCTACGACCTTATAGTTTATTACGCTGTTTAGATTCGTTTGTCCTTCGACGATACCCGTAAAGATTGCTGTTCCATCCTCGTTAAATGTTTCAATAGTCATATCAGGAGTACCATTAGCAACAACCCACATACCAATAACCTCATCAGCAAGGTCATTTTCGCAATAGTCATAAGTCAAACGGACATCATTGTCGTCAAACATAACAAGGGACAATGATTTGCCTGCAACCAATTCGAGGCGACCTTCAAATGTATCTTTATCACCATC
The DNA here is from genome assembly GCA_045630205.1 of Faecalimonas sp. Classification (GTDB taxonomy): domain Bacteria; phylum Bacillota; class Clostridia; order Lachnospirales; family Lachnospiraceae; genus Faecalimonas. The sequence continues at coordinate 1,125 of JAZQSP010000160.1, forward strand.
GAATGCAAGAGTTACCTTGTTGTTTACTACCTTGATAGTACCTTTCTCCTCGTATAGGCTACCACCTTTCATAACACCTGTTGTGGTAAACGAACCATCTGCCTTGATTACCATAGCCTCTGCAAGTTCGCCATTCAAGGTAGTCCAAGTACCCACGATGTCTTGGGTGAAATCGTGCTCGATGAAATCGTGGTCGCAATCCTTATCGCAAGCTGTGAAACCCAACATTGCCACAAGGGCAACTGCCATTAACTTAAAAATCTTCATACTTTTAGAATTTTGAAATTATTTATTGTTTAAGAATTTGCACACAAAAAAGGCGTTACGCACCGGGCACACAATATGCCAAGTGGTAACGCCAATATATGACTTAGGACCGTATTACTACGGCTAACTATCTGATTATAAGAATGTTTATAGGGGGGGTAAATGTTGCGAGCAATGACTCCGATGCCATTGCATAGGAGAGAGTGTGATTGCT
>JAZQSP010000161.1:0-1222 GCA_045630205.1 Faecalimonas sp.
GATTAGTTCTTGCCAGCCTCGACAGAAACCTTGCGGAACTCCTTCATCAACTTCTCAAGCTCCAACGAAGCCTTACGAGCGCGAGTTCCAGCAGCCTTGTTACCTTTCTCTACCTGCAACGCAGCATCCTTTGAGAATGCCTCGAATGCCTCATTGATTTTTGCTACCAATTCCTTCATAGTGTCTATTGTTTTAGAATTCAACTGCAAAGATAACACAAAATCAGAAAATAGATTCCATTTCGCGCTTGATTTCCTCTCTTCGAGTATTCTTATAGTAGTGTTTGTAGATAGTAAGAGGACTGTTACCGGCCATTTCCGCAACTACATAAGGGTTGTTGCCAGCATCCACCATCTTCGAGATAAACGAACCACGAGCCGAGTACCAAGTAACATTCTCCTTTATGCGAAGCATCTTGCAAGCCTTGGTTAGGGTGTTTGACAATCTGGTAGAGAGTTGTCGAACACGAATCATTTTTTTACTCGTTGTCGTGTGCTTATGTGTAAACACAGGGAACACATAATTTTGATACCCCTTACCTTTATATTTATATATTATATCCTTTGCCTTTTGAAGTAAAATTGGCTTTGCCTTCTTAGGGAATTTCATTCTTTCGTAAACGATTCTATCTTCTTCAATCATATCCCATGTAAGGTTGCAGACATCAACATTAGCCATACCTCCAGTGTAATAACTAAAAAGGAATAAGTCGATGCAGAAATTTTCTTTCTCTGTGAATAGTGTTCGGTCAATGCTTGCCAATTTGTTTATTACCTTTTCAGGAACAGCCTTTGAAGTAGTTTCCGGCCACTTAATATCATCACCTAAGCACTCAAAAGCATCAAGCCGTACACCATACATACCTTCCTTGTGTGCATAGTTGCAAACAGCTCTTAGCCTTCTGAGTTTAGTAGCCAGACCTCCTTTGTTTCCGTTCTTTATACCATTCTCTTTAATCCAGAATGCAAAGTCAAGAAGGAATTGTTCGTTAATATCAGAGAAAAAGAATGTTGAGAATGCCTTTCCATACTTCTCTTTAGTAAACTCCGTTAACCTTCTACGCAAGCGTGCATATACCTTAGCATTTGGTGAACTATCTACTAATTGCCCGTTCTTTATTCTTTGTCGTTCTTTGAATCGAGCCTCTAATGATTCTATCATTTGTAGTACAGACTTTACACGAACCTCTGATTTTACTTGTTCAATCTCGTCAAAAGCGTGC
>JAZQSP010000162.1:0-3894 GCA_045630205.1 Faecalimonas sp.
TATGCGTTTCGGACGTTTGGCAGTTCCGGTAATCAACGACAACGAAGATTACAAGTTTGAGATTGGAAAAGGTATTGTTCTTCGCGAAGGTAAGGACGTGACAATCATCGCAACAGGTCTTGAAGTTGCAGAAACTCTTGCAGCGGCAGATATGTTGGCAGCAGACGGAATTGAAGCAAAAGTAATCAATATACATACAATCAAACCGCTTGATGAGGAACTTGTAATTGCAGCAGCAAAAGAGACAGGCAAAGTGGTTACCGTAGAAGAACACTCAGTAATCGGAGGACTTGGAAGTGCAGTTGCAGATGTACTTGCAGAAAAGGCTCCTACAAAAATGCTTAAGATTGGTGTGAATGATACATTTGGTGAATCAGGACCTGCAGTAGCATTGATTAAGAAATATGGTCTTGATGCAGAAAGCATCTACAAAAAAGTAAAAGATTTTGTATAAAATTTGCGAAAAAACAGATGGAGAGTAGAGGAAGCGAATCTACTCTCCTTTTTTGTCGAACATTTCTTATTTTCGTTGACAGCATATGATAAAATCAGCATTTTGGACATGCTAGTATAATGGAAAAAATGTATGAGGTGATTGAAATGAAGAGACAACTTCCAAAGAATGTCAGACAGATTGGAAATGTAAGTGACAGTTCTAAAATTTACATAGAAGACTATGTGGATACGTTTTTTAACCAACTATGTGAGAAAGCAGAGCAGGAAATGGTGGGGGCATTTCTGGTTGGGGAGACAGTACAAGAAGAGGAGCAGGATTACATATATGTATATGGAGCAATTCGAATGAAGGAGCTTGGAGTAAAGGGAAAAGATTTTTTGGTTGGCGAACATGTGTGGAAGGATGCGTGTGAGAAGTGCAAAGAGTATTTCGGTGATGCTGAGATATTAGGTTGGTTTATTACAGGCGGAGAGCAGCCGTTGGAAGTAAACCATAATATTAACAAGATTCATCAGAGATATTTTTCTCGTGAGAAAAGCATCTTTGTTACTAAAAACACACGTGATAAGGAAGAGAAATTTTACATATACAAATACCGAGATATGATGGAATGTAGCGGTCATTATGTTTACTATGAGAAAAATGTAGAAATGCAGAATTACATGATTTCCACACGCAAAAAAGTTGGATTTACTCCCAGTGAAATTATTGAAGACAGAGTTACTAAGAATTTTAGAAGTCTGATTCGAGAGAAAAATGAGAAAGCAGAGCAGAAAAATCATTCTCGTCTGGTGTATGGCATGAGTACATTTTTGGTGTTGGTAATTGTAGTAATTGGCGTGACTATGCTGAATAACTATGATAAAATGCAGGGCGCGCAAGATACTATTCATGCATTGTCAGGGGAAGAGCCGAAGGATAAGGAAGATGAAGCAGTAGAAGTGTTTGGTGACAATGTAACTTCTGAAAACAAAGAGGATGAGACCGATAAACCTGACGATGAGCAGACTGCGGAAACGCAGCCGGATGATACAGAGACGACAAATCCGGAAGACGCAGAAACTACGAATCCGGATGACACGCAGACCACAAACCCGGATAACACGGAGACAACGGAGCCGGAGGATGGACAAGCAGGCGAAACAGAACCTCCGGTCATTCAGCAACCGAAGACGTATGTTGTAAAGAAAGGCGACACATTGGAGACAATTAGCAGGAAACAGTATGGCGATGTGACGCATGTGAAGGCGATTTGCGAATTAAATGGTCTCGAAGATGGAAACTTAATATTTATCGGACAAAAATTACTGTTACCTTAGAGGAAAATGTGTTATACTTATGCATATATAAAAGACAAAGGATATGCATGGCATGAAAGATAAAAAGAAAAAGATTATACTTCTGTCTGCTCTCGTTGTGATTGTAGCGATTGTAGGAATTTATTTTCTGATAAGATACCAGACGTATAATTATGTGGAACTTACAACTGTATATGAAAATAACAACACAGACAATTCGAATTACATACAATGTCTGGATGGGGTACTAAGATATAGTAGAGATGGGGTTGTTCTTCTTACTGAAAAAGGGGATGAGGTATGGAATCAACCTTGTCAGATGAGCAATCCAATTGTGGAAATGTGTGGGGACAGTGTTGCGATTGGAGATAAAGGCGGGACAAGCATTTTGGTTTTCCAAAAGAATGGATTAAAAGGCGAAATCCAGACGACAAAGACGATTGAAAAATTTGCAGTTTCATCGCAGGGGATTGTCAGTGCTATATTAAAAGATGAGAAAATGCCACTTGTGCTCTGTTATGATGCTGTGGGAAACAAGTTGGTTGAGCACAAAGTCATTCCAAAAAATATGGGCTATCCTGTAGATGTGTCTCTTTCGGAAGACGGAAATACACTGATTGTTTCCTATATATATACAGAGGGAACTGAAGTGACAACCAAAATCTCCTATTATTACTTTGGGGATGGAAACAAGGAGAAAGATTATCAGGTTTACCAGAAGGATTTTGCGAACACAGTGATTCCTGTTGTCACGTTTATGCGACATGATATCTCGCTTCTTGTGGCGGATAATGCACTAGTTTTTTATAAGGGACTAAAGGAAATCAAAGAGTCAACGCGGGTGGAACTAAAGACAGAGGTTCGGAGTGTTGCATATAATGAAGAGTTTGTTGCAGTTTTATTGAGACAGAATAACGCAACAGATTACAAACTGAACATCTATAACAGTAAGGGCAAATTGTTGTCATCGGTCGATGTAGACAAGGAATATGAGAATTTGAAGATTGTAGGTGAACAGGTCATTCTGTATGATGGTCAGGCCTGTGCCATCTATATGAAAAACGGCGTAAAGAAATACGAAGGTAACATAGACCAAAAAATCATGGAGATTTTTACACTCGGTGGTCTGAATAAATACATGGTGATAAATGCAAGCGGATTCTACGAAGTACGTCTTGCAAAATAGGAGAGGAAAAATGAACAAATTATTATTGGTAGTAGCAGTTATATTTATCGTTAGCATTATTGTTGGATATGTAAGAGGATTTTTAAAAATTGCATTGTCGCTTGGAATTACAATCGCCTCTATTTTACTGGTGGGTGCCATAACCCCTCATATTAGTGGTTGGATACAGGAATCCACTTCAATAGGTGAAAAGGTACAGAGTAAACTGACATCTATGTTTGAGGTTCCGGAAGGTATGTCTGTGGAGGAGTTGTCGACGGTAGAGATACCAAGAGAACAGCAGATTTCAGCGATAGAAGGTGCTAATCTTCCGAAAATGATTCAAGAAATGCTATTAGAGAATAACAATCATGAAGTGTATGAAGCGCTCGGGGTGACGAATTTCATCGATTACATAGGAGCATATGTCACCAAACTGATTGCAGATATTATTGCATTCCTTGTAGCATGGGTTTTGGTAACAATTATTGCGCGAGTCCTAATGGGTGTAATCGGTATTATAGGGAAGATTCCGGTCATTGGTGGTGTGAATAAACTTGCCGGTGCGGCGGTTGGAGCAGGAATTGGATTAATTGTTGTATGGATTCTGTTTATTTTGGTTACACTACTATATAGCACGACTGTAGGACAGGCGTGCATGACAGATATAGCAGCAAGCCAGATTCTTACGAAATTATATGATGGAAACGTTCTTATGAAATTTATTACAAAATTTTAGGACACAGAATAGGCTTTGCAGTATATTGCGAAGCCTATTTTTGTGCCAATTGCGAATTGCAGGAATTGTTTCAAAAAAATTCGAAAAATTTTTAAAAAAAGGTGTTGACATTGAAAAATGGCTGTGGTATTCTAATCTAGCTGTCGCAAGAGAGCAAAGAACATTGATAATTAAACAATAGATGACAAAACAAGCATTCCTGAAAATTTCTGAAAGCTGAGAACTGCCGAACGAG